>CADEDJ010000029.1 GCA_902826055.1 uncultured Nitrosomonas sp.
TAACAGACACATCGTTAAATCGGGTAACTGTCAGATCGGGTCGAGACTACTACACGTAAATTGCCGGTTCAATCGGTTCTCAAACACTGGCAACGGGTGATTGCTGTCCGTCGTCACCTTGTATTTCTTCCGGTGTCTCACTTGTATCCCGGCTTCCTGCATTAGTCTTCTCCCCTTCCAGCGACTAACACGATAGCCTAAGGCATTTAGCGCTCGTTTCATCCTGCGGCTGCCATAGGTGTAATCGCACCATTTTGCAATATTCTGCACAGCACCAATCAGTTGTTGATGACGCAAATCATCAGACTGGTTTCTACGGTACTGCTCATAGTTATAGTAAGCACTGCGACTCACACCCAATAGCCGGCACATCAGGCCGACCGGGCAGGTCTTCTTCTTTTGGGTGATGAACGAATATTTCACTTCGTTTCTTTCGCGAAGAAGACCGCCGCCTCCTTTAATATTTGCCGCTCCAGCTTTAATTGCTTGTTTTCTATCTTAAGTCGCCGGATTTCTTCCTGATCCGGCGTCAGTTTTCCATTACCACGGAATGCCTGGCCATTATTATCCGCCCCGGCTCTCCCTGACCCATCGCCCAAGCATGTTAGCCCTGATTCCCAAGCTTCTGGCAGCTTCTGCTATCGTTAATCCCTGATCCAGTACCAGGCTAACTGCATCCAGTTTGAATTCCTTTGTATAGTGTTTCCTCGGTTCCATTTTTTCCTCCAATTAAGACTATTTTCTCTTAACTGGAGTGTCCGGGTCTATTAGACCACATCATCTTGATAGGTCTCTGCGACGTTGGTTTTCATTCTGCACCAATCGCATCATAGTGAGGAATGGCCCCGTCTGTCATAGCTAAACTTCGTTGAACATCCGGGAACAGGATTTGCTACTTAGACATTAAACCGAAAATGCATCACATCGCCGTCCTTGACGATGTATTCCTTGCCTTCGAGACGCATTTTGCCGGCTTCTTTGGCGCCTTGTTCGCCGTTGCAGGCGATGAAATCGTCATAGCTGATTACTTCGGCGCGGATGAAGCCTTTTTCAAAATCGGTATGAATGACACCGGCGGCCTGTGGCGCGGTGTCGCCTTTGTGGATCGTCCAGGCGCGGACTTCTTTGACACCGGCGGTGAAATAGGTTTGCAGCCCGAGCAGCTCATAACCCGCGCGCACCAGGCGGTTGAGGCCGGGTTCTTCCAAATTAAGATCGGCTAAAAAGATTTTTTTATCTTCGTCTGACAGCTCCGCGATTTCCGCTTCCAGTGCCGCACAGATTGCCACTACTGGTGCACCTTCGCTGGCTGCATATTCTTCTACGCGCGTTAGCAAGGGATTATTTTCAAAACCGCGATCATTGACATTGGCAACGTAAATGGCTGGTTTTGCAGTTAACAAGCATAATGGCTGTAACAGTTGCTGTTGTTCCTTTTCCAAAACAAGTGTTCTGATGGGTTTACCGTGATTAAGATGAGTTTGTGCCATTTCCAGCAAGGCACAAAATTTGATGACTTCCTTATTGCCGGATTTAGCCACCTTCGATTCGCGCTGCAGTACTTTCTCGATAGTCGCCAGATCGGCCAGTGCCAGTTCGGTTTGGATAACTTCAATATCCGAGATCGGATCCACTTTGCCCGCGACATGCACAACATTGTCGTCGGAGAAGCAACGCACCATATTGACGATACCATCGGTTTCACGAATATTGGCTAGAAACTTGTTGCCTAGTCCTTCACCTTTCGATGCACCGGCGACCAATCCGGCAATATCTACGAATTCTACGATGGCCGGCTGCACTTTCTGTGGTTTGACGATGTCACTGAGTTTTTGCAAACGGGGATCTGGCACTTCAACAATGCCAATATTGGGATCGATCGTGCAAAAAGGATAATTTTCTGCGGCAATTCCTGCTTTGGTCAATGCATTAAATAAGGTGGATTTTCCAACATTGGGAAGACCCACAATTCCGCATTTAAGACTCATACCGAACTCTCATAAAAAGGATAAGACAATGATTGTAAGAAAATTTTTGCCGAATTGTCAGGTTTTGGTGTGCAATTTCAACATAGCTGCTTCACAGGCACCTTGTGCAATGAGCGGCCAGACGTCCAGACTTCTTTCAATGGCTTCATCAATCAATGGTGCTTCTTCTTTTCGCGGTTGGTGCAATACATAACCAACTACTGCATTACGATCGCCCGGATGGCCAATGCCGATTCTTAATCGCCAGAAATCCTGTGTACCCAATTTTGCCGCAATATCTTTGAGCCCATTATGGCCACCCAAACCGCCGCCTTTTTTCAATTTTGCAATGCCAGGCAGTAAATCCAGTTCGTCATGCACCACAATAATTTCATCAGCTTGTATTTTATAAAACTGACACAATGCCGCTACCGATTGTCCGCTTCTATTCATATAAGTCTGAGGTTCCAGTAACCACAGATCCCTATCTTTCTGACGGATTTGTGTGCATAACCCATGAAATCGCGTTTCCAGTTTCAGTGTTGTGTGTAATATTGCAGCCAATCGATCCACCCAATGAAAACCGGCGTTATGACGCGTGCCCACATATTCTTTGCCGGGATTGCCTAATCCAACAATAAGCTTCATGGGATAAAGTAAGGCAATATCAGCATTTGGAACAAACCCAAAAATAAAATCTGCCAGTATTTATTAATACCGGCAGATTCATGTAATTTTTAGTGGGACTACAAATGTGTTTATTATCCAGCAGCTTTTTTCTCTGCATCAGTTTCTTCGGTAGCAGCTTCTTCAGCAAGTACAGAGCGAGGAATTACAATTGTTACTACTGAGGAATTATCTCCTTTTGTCAGTGCAACAATTTCTACACCTTTAGGTAATGATAGATCACTCAAATGCAATGTGTGTCCTGCAGTTAATTCAGCCAAATCTACTGAAATAAATTCGGGTAAATCTGCCGGTAAGCAACTGACATCTACTTCAGTCAAAATATGAGAAACAATGCCCCCCGATGTTTTTACGCCGGGAGAAATTTCTGCATTGATAAAATGCAAGGGTACTTTCATGTGTATTTTTTTGTTTTTATCAACTCTTTGGAAATCCACATGCAATACTTGCTGTTTGTAAGGATGCATTTGTATGTCGCGTAGCAGCACTTGTTCTTTTTTTCCTGCAACATTCATTGACAGAATGGATGCATGAAAGGCTTCCAGCTTAAGTTTATAAAACAGATCCTTGTGATCCATTTCAATCGATTGTGCGGCTTGTTCTCCGCCGTAAATGACTGCCGGTACTTTGCCAGTGCGGCGCAGGCGGCGGCTCGCACCTTTTCCCTGCAGTGTACGCTCATCGGCACTGATTTCAATTTTCATTGTATAGACTCCTTAGTGATGATTTGTTCGCGACCAAACAAACCGGTTAAAAAATTTAATTTATTCCATGAATAACGAGCTGAGCGAGCTTTCATTACTGATGCGTAACATGGTTTCCGCCAGTAGGTTAGCAATGCTGAGCTGGCAAATACGATCACACGCCATTGCGTCTTCGCGCAAAGGAATGGTATCTGTGACCACTAATTTATCCAAAGCAGAGTTTTGAATGCGCTCTACGGCATGACCTGATAATACCGCATGGGTCGAATAAGCCAATACTGCTTTTGCACCGTGCTGTTTTAATGCTTTTGCTGCTTCACATAATGTATTTGCGGTATCCACCAAGTCATCGATGATGACGCACGTACGATCTTTGACTTCGCCGATGATGTTCATCACTTTTGCTTCATTGGGCTTAGGGCGCCTTTTATCAATTATTGCCAAATCACATTCAAGGCGTTTGGCAAGATGTCGTGCACGTACGACGCCTCCAACATCAGGTGATACTACGATTAGATTCTGATAATTATGTTTCCAGATATCCCCCAGCAAAATTGGCATACCGTAAATATTGTCAACGGGGATATCAAAAAATCCCTGAATCTGATCTGCATGCAAATCCATGGTTAGTAAACGATCGATGCCAACCGTTGTGAGTAGATTGGCCACCACTTTAGCGGTAATGGGTACACGAACAGAGCGTGGTCTTCTGTCTTGGCGCGCATATCCAAAATAAGGAATTGCTGCAGTGATACGGCCAGCTGATGCGCGTTTCAGTGCATCTACCATCACCAATATTTCCATCAGGCTGTCATTCGTTGGGGCACAAGTGGATTGCAATACAAAAACATCTTTGCCACGGACATTCTCAAGAATTTCCACCATGATCTCACCATCACTGAAACGGTCAACAGTCGCACGTCCCAAATGAATGTTAAGATGCTTTACAGCATCCTGAGCCAATTTAGGATGGGCGGTTCCGGTGAAAACCATTAAGCTGTCATACGACATGTTTTTCTTAAAAAATGATTAACTGTATGTATTGCAAAGGATAAACATGAATTTTTGCTATTTTTTTAAGTCATTTATAAAAGTTGATAATTTTATTTATCTAATTGATTTAATGGGCTAGTAAATTAGATATCGTACTTACTAAAAGACCAACTTGGCTGGGGAGGTAGGGATCGAACCTACGAATGCCGGAATCAAAATCCGGTGCCTTACCGCTTGGCGACTCCCCAAAAAACTTTATCTTAACCCCTGAAATTATAGAGTGGATGAGAATCTAATCCTTTTGCTAAAAAGGCTTTCATGTTTTCAGGAACTTGTTCGAATGCAGCTTGTGCTTTCGATTCTGTTTGAAACTCGGCAAATACACAAGCACCCGAACCGCTCATAGAGACTATTGTAGTATCTTCTAGCCGCTTTAGCCACTCTAAATACCTTGCAATCTCAGGGTACGCCCGGCAAGTGACAGATTCTAAATCATTACGTCCTTGCCAGACAGAAAAGGGCGGTATTGTGATAGGTAATGTGTTGCGTGTCAATTCCTTACTTGCAAAAATTTCCGCGGTCGATACTTGAACATTTGGTACAAGAATTAGATACCAAGCCGGTGGTAACTGGAGAGCAGTTAATTGTTCACCGATTCCTTCGGCGAAAGCATTTTGTCCAAATATAAATATAGGAACATCAGCACCTAACTGGAGTCCTAATTCAAGCAATTGCTCTTTATCTAAATTGATTTGCCATAATCGATTGAGTGCGAGCAATGTGGTTGCAGCGTCAGAACTGCCGCCACCTAAGCCTCCTCCTATTGGAATCTGTTTTTGCAAAAAAATATCAACACCTTGCGCCACGTTCATTTTCTGCTTTAATAACTGAGCAGCGCGAACACAAAGATCTTGTTCTTCCGGCACGCCAGCAATAGGATTGTGCAGTTTGACAATGCCATCGTTACGTAACTGGAAACTTAATTGATCACAATAATCAATCAAACGAAAAACGGTTTGCAATAGATGGTAGCCATCTTGTCTACGACCTATGACATGTAAAAAAAGATTGAGCTTGGCGGGTGCCGAAAATGTATACATGTATCTAAAAGGATAACAATAAGATGAAGAACTAATTATTCAGAATTCCAACTATCAATAACCAATCTGATCTTTAAATCTTCATAGTGAAGTGACAATATTCTGGGAAAAATCGCAATATTGGGTTGTGCCGGCATATAGCTTAAATATTGAATTGTCCAGCCATCTTGCCGCACGGCGATAACCTGATCTTTGTTATTTAAATCCTTTTCGGCAATGGTGCTGGGAGAATGTACGCCCTGTATCCAATATTGCAAGCCACTGAGCGGTAAGCGCCACCCCAGAATTTCTTCCGTCAAGCTTTCGGCATCGCTGGCATAAAATGCTTCAAGTTTGGCTGTAATCAAACGAAAGCCGTTATGATCTCTGGATATTTCAGCTATCGCCTGACCGAGTGATGTAAATAACAAGATTTCATCGTTGATGACTAAATGCCGCCAACGAAAACTCCCGGAAAAATTTTGATTTCTGCTTTGGATAGATATTCTGCCAAGTATATTAAAATCTGCCGCGGGTGTGGTTTGCGCGTTTGCATCCGGTTCGATCACAAGAGTTTTGACCGGAGCTTCGGGTGCTATCGGACGCGTTGGCGTAACGCAAGCAGAAACACATAGAAGGAGACTGCCTAGCAGAATTTTATAATAAAGCGCTTGGTTATTAATTTTTAACCAAAACGATGGTGATTGTAGGCTTCTCACTGCTATATTGAAAGTCTCAAGTCATTGATCTATCAATGATTATATAATTTAATCTCGATTTATTTATTTTTAGTTATTGAGTTGTTTATTGGAATGTTGATAATCAGGCAATATGATATTCAATTCCAATGTTTCCTGATTTTCATCCTGCTCGAAATTAACAGATATTGCATCCTGATCTACATTGACATATTTGCGAATGACTTCCAATAACTCTTTCTGCAATTGCGGTAGGTAGGAAGGTTGATTGCGATAACTGCGTTCATGCGCCACAAGAATTTGCAATCTTTCTTTGGCGACTGAAGCAGTTTTAGGTTTAGACGATCTGAAATAATCCAGTAAGCTCATTTTTTTCCTCCGAAAAGCCTCCTGAGAAACCCTTGTTTACCATCAATAAATCGATGTGGCCGCTCTTCTCCTAAATATCGCGCAACGACATCAGCATAGGCCTGACCCGCTTCACTTTTTTCATCCAGAATAACCGGTATGCCCGCGTTAGATGCTGACAAAACTGATTTTGATTCAGGGATAATACCTAACAGTTGTAAAGATAAGATTTCTTGAACATCATCAAGACTCAACATTTCACCTAACTTGACTCGATCGGGATCATATCGGGTGAGCAGCAAATATTCCTTGATCGGTTCTTCATTTCTTTCTGCACGCCGGGATTTGCTGGATAAAATGCCTAACATGCGGTCTGAGTCTCGTACTGAAGAAATTTCAGGATTGGTGACGACAAAGGCATCATCGGCGAAATACAGCGCCAAATTGGCGCCTTTCTCAATGCCCGCAGGAGAATCACAAACAATATATTGAAATTCTCTGGTTAATTCATCTAGAACTTTGCCGACGCCTTCTTGCGTTAATGCCTCCTTATCACGCGTTTGCGAAGCGGGGAGAATGTATAGAAGATTGCAGTTTTTGTCACGAATAAGCGCTTGATTCAGAGTGGCTTCACCATTAATAACATTAATGAAATCATAAACTACACGTCGCTCGCATCCTAGAATCAAATCCAAATTACGTAAACCTACATCAAAATCAATAACGGCTGTCTTATGACCTCTTTTTGCCAGCCCCATAGCAATTGCTGCACTTGTTGTTGTTTTTCCAACACCACCTTTGCCTGATGTCACGACTATGATTCTTGCCAATTGAGTCTCCTTTGCTATATCTGGTCTTACGCGATTTCTTTAATGATCAATGCATGGTCTTGTAAATATATTTGTACCGGACTATGGTATGTTTGCTTATTTAAATCCTCACTGGTTTTATAATCCCCTGCGATTGAAATAAGTTCAGCTTGTAGATCAAAACAAAATATCCTCGCACTTGTGTTGCCATGCACACCTGCTAAAGCACGTCCCCTAAGCGTATTATAGACATGTATGTTGCCTTCAGCCATGATTTCGGCGCCTGCACTGACTTGTGATGTAATAATCAAATCACTAGAAGCATAAATGCGTTGCCCTGATCGGATCGGTTGGGTGACTAATGTTGATGTAACAGCTACGGGTGCAATCGCAGCAGGATTAGCCGAAGGCTTGACAACAGTTGCTACGGGCTGCGAGGAGGGTTGTGGATTAATTTCCGGTTTCTGTACATTTCCCGCAATAATCGGAGCACCTTGTTCGCGGACAGTATCTATTGGGATTGACAATGCACGCGCTTGTTTATTTTGCTGGTCATTACCGCCGCGAATGCCTACAGGGAAAAAACCTACTCTACGTAATAGCTGAGTGAGGTGGGTAAAATCCAAATCCTGATTTTGTTTGTTTAAATCACGCAAATCGATAATTAGCGGAGAGTCTCTAAAAAACTCTGGTGCCAAATTGATTTTGGCATGTAATGTTTCTTCAATCGCCGCCATGTCATTGTTGAAAAGGATCAAAATGGGCGCAAAAAAAGTACTACTTTTAAACTCAAGTACAGGCGAAGTATTAAGCATTTTTGTGGATTTTATCGAAACCCATGAGCAATTTGTTGATCATTCTGATAATACTGATCAATTGGAATGCCAAGTATAGCTGATTACATCAGAAGGTTGGTTTATTAATTTGTCTTAGCGGGATTATCAATCATCTTCAATCAGATATTAATCTACTTCTTTCTTTTTAATAAAGCGCTGCAAAGTTTCAAGTAATACTTCATTATCTGGATCCTGCTCTAGGGCAAAGCGCCAGATTTTTTTTGCATCTTCTTTGGCGCCTTGTATCCATAATACTTCTCCCAAGTGGGCTGCAATTTCCGGATCGGGGCGGGCAGCATAAGCCAAATTCAAGTAATTTAGCCCCTCGACAATTTTACCCATGCGGTAATAAACCCAACCCAGGCTATCCATAATATAAGGATCTTCAGGAGATAATTCGACTGCTTTTTTTATTAATTTCAGGGCTTCTGGCAATTGCGCGCCACGTTCTGCGAGACTGTAACCCAATGCATTATATGCATGGGCGTTGTCTGGTTTAAGTTTTATTAATTTGCGCAGATCTTGCTCGAGAATCGAAAACTTGCCAAGTTTATCTGCCGCCAGTGCCCGGTCGTAAAGTAACTCAGGATAGTCAGGCAATTTCTTTAAACCGTCATTCAATAAATCAAATACTTGTCGGTGTGCTTTGGATCTTCGCAATATTTGCGCTTCTGCCAATATTAAGTGAGCAGTTTGCTGATCGTTGGAAGCCGGAAGCTTATGTAGATGTTCACGCGCTTCTTTTAAATGACCTTTTATGGCCAGTAAATCAGCATAACGTATTTGCGCCGGCAAATAGCGTGCGCCGCTTTTGACCATTTGATACGACTCCATGGCTAACTCAGGACGTTTGGTTTCCTCATAAATTTGCCCCAAGTGAAAATGGATAGCACTTGGATCTTTGTATCCCAAACTAAGCGCTTTCTTAAAGCTTGTTTCTGTAATATCAAAATTACCCATTTCAGTCGCCAATAATCCAATGGCCAACATGATTTCTGGATCTTCGGGTTTTTTATCCAATAAAACTTGTAGTTGTTCTAGTGCCAAATCGCTGCGGTCGTCATTAATGAGTAGCCGGGTGTAAGCGATCCTTACTTCATCAGCAGCGGGATACTGAGTTAAGTAATTTTGATAAAACTCGCTTGCATTTCCATCGGGGATACGTTGCAAAATTCTGCCATTATGAATGGCGGCAACCTCCCACTCAGGACGTAATACGAGCGCGCGTTGCATTTCTTGCAGCGCAAGTTGATGTTGATTGGCAAACCACGCGGCTTGAGAAATGGCAAAATGTGCTTCTGGTAAATCCTTATAGGGTTGAGAAAGCTGCTGAATTAATTTTAAAGTTGCGGCCTTATTGGAGTTACGTGATAGCAATTGATTGAGTTGCATAAATGCGCTCCCAACATTGTCTTTTTCCGAAGCGAGCAATTTTTCTAGATGAGGCCGTGCGGCATCTAATTTCCCTAGGTTTACCATTAGTGCCGCAATAGTTTGACGTGCGTCAGCTGAATCAGGTTCAAGCTGAACCCACAACGTGGTAGCTTGTTCAGCGGCAACGGGATTGCCCGCATGTAAAGCAATTTCGCTAGCGCGCTTTGCAATTCGCGGGTCGCGCGTGTTAGTGGCCAGCTTGACGTAGCGATCCACAGCGATATTCAGATTGCCCCGTTGTAAAGCCGTTTCACCAATCAAAAAATCAAATAAAATGGGTGCAGTTAATTCTTGCTTGGGTAAATTAGCTTGACTGACTTCTTCTTGCTCAGTGGATTCCTCTGCTGTTTCTTGTTCCTTTTTAGTGGGAATCTGCGCGCAAGCAGTCAATCCACATAACAGTAATACACATAGAATTTTAAATTTCATGAAAAATCAAATTGTTTCTCAAAAGTAAAATAGAAAGTACACCTATTCTGCGCTACCATGAAACATCAGCAAATTAAGTACGTTAAAAAACTCACCGATTCATTCCTACCAGTTAATGCGCATATTCTACTTTTATATCAGCAATAAAGTGAACAAATAATTATTTTGCATTGGTATTGCGGTATTTAGGCTACCATGAAAAAGCAAAGCGCAAAAAGTACGCAAATAGGGTGCTGATTAATTTATGATAGGCATTTAGTGAGAACAACATTAAATCATGAAAGTTCATGTCCTTATTATGTATTTTAACGAATAACACGGGCTTGTAATTTCACAATATTTTTATTGCTCAAATCACGGCGTATCTGAACTTGGCTCAATTCAAGCATCTCTATAGTATTCATCTGATTATCGTTTTTTTAATGGGAGCATTGACCGTACTTGGTTTTGCGCCGTTTTACCTTTTCCCGATTCCGGTCATTACATTGTCGGTTTTGCTCGGTTTTTGTCGTAACAGTCACACTCCGCGGCGAGCGGCTCTACTCGGGTTTTTCTTTGGTATGGGGTTATTCAGTGCTGGCGTAACCTGGCTTTATGTCAGTCTGCATGATTTTGGTGCAATGTCTACACATACTGCGGTCTTCGCATTGATTATTCTATGTGCTTATTTGGCATTATTTCCAACGCTGAGTATTTGGATAATGACCAAGCTGCGTCTGAATTCCCCCTTTCTCTGGGCTCCAGTTACTGCTGCCCTGTGGGTGTTGGGCGAATGGTTGCGCGGTACACTATTCACTGGTTTTCCATGGCTCACTCTCGGTTATTCGCAAGCTCCGCATAGCCCCTTGGCGGGCTTTGCGCCGGTTGTGGGCGTGTATGGGATTTCCCTATTGTTAATATTGAGCGCTGCACTACTATATTTGTGGTTTGAGAAACGATTTAGAAATTGGCCCTATGGATTGTCACTGCTTGTTATTTGGCTGGGTGGGTTTAGCTTGCAGGCCATTGAATGGGTAAAGCCCGAGGGAGATCCGGTTACGGTAAGCTTGCTGCAAGGCAATATTGCACAAGACCTGAAGTGGCGGGAAGATTATCTTGAAAATACCATGGAAACCTACGCCAGATTGATATTGGAAAGCGATAGCCGTCTAATTGTCACGCCGGAAATTTCCATTCCACTTTTTAGCGATGTCATGCCAAAGTCTTATTTGTCGCATTTGGCTGAGCATGCCAAAAAGAATAACGGTGATGTATTGATCGGCTTGGCCGAACGTACTACTCATGATGGCGACGATTATTACAATACTATGTTTAGTTTTGGCTCCGCGCCCGAGCAGCGTTATCGTAAGCACCACCTGGTTCCTTTCGGTGAATTCATTCCGTTGAAGCCCATTTTTGGTTGGGTCATTGAAGTACTGAGAATTCCATTATCAGATTTCTCCCGTGGCAGTCTTGATCAGCAACCGATGGAACTGGCGGGTCAGCGTGTTGCTATTAATATTTGTTATGAAGATGTGTTTGGTGAAGAAATTATTTACCAGTTACCGCAGGCAACCTTGCTGGTCAATGTTAGCAACGATGCCTGGTTTGGACGTTCAATCGGGCCGCAGCAACATTTGCAAATTTCACAAATGCGCGCTTTGGAAACGGGTCGTTATATGCTACGTGCTACCAATACCGGTGTAACCGCGATCATTAATGAACGCGGCCAGGTGCTGCAAACGATAGAAATTTTTACGACAGCGGCATTGCATGGATTAGCACAAGGATTTATCGGTGCTACACCTTATGTGCGCACAGGTAATTATCCGGTACTTGGATTGGCAGGGTTATTATTGTGCGTCGGATTGCTTTCCGCCTTTCGCACGGTACGGAAAACCCGGTAAAATCCGTATTTATGTGCATTTAATAAGTACGCTAGTTTAATTTATTCATGTCAACACTTACTTTTCAGGAAATTATTTTAACCTTGCAGCAGTATTGGGATAAGCAAGGATGCGCGATCCTTCAGCCATATGATATGGAGGTCGGTGCCGGAACCAGTCATACTGCAACATTTTTGCGTGCGATAGGCCCGGAACCCTGGAAAGCCGCGTATGTTCAACCATCACGCCGGCCAAAAGACGGCCGCTATGGCGATAACCCCAATCGTTTGCAGCACTATTATCAATTCCAGGTAGTCCTGAAGCCAGCGCCGAAAAATATACTGGATTTATATTTTGATTCATTGCGCGAACTGGGTTTCGATTTAACACAAAACGACGTGCGCCTGGTTGAAGATGATTGGGAAAACCCAACATTGGGTGCCTGGGGCTTAGGCTGGGAAACTTGGCTCAATGGCATGGAAGTTACACAATTCACTTACTTTCAACAAGTTGGCGGAATCGATTGCAAACCGATTACCGGGGAAATCACCTACGGATTGGAACGTTTGGCGATGTACTTGCAGGGCGTGGAAAGCGTGTTTGACCTGATCTGGACCAAAGGCCTGACGTACCACGATGTTTACCATCAAAACGAAGTGGAACAATCGACCTACAACTTCGAACAAAGCGATAGCGAATTTCTGTTTTTGGCATTCGGCAAGCACGAAGCGCAAGCGAACCATTTAATTGAGCAGCATTTGGCATTGCCAGCCTACGAGCAAGTGTTAAAAGCGGCACATACTTTCAATTTGCTCGATGCGCGCGGTGCCATTTCGGTGACTGAACGCGCAGCGTATATTGGACGCATCCGCAATTTGTCGCGGCAGGTTGCTAGGGCCTATTATGACAGCCGTAAAAACCTTAACCCGCCATTTCCCATGGCGCCGCGTGAATGGGTCGCACACATGCCGGATATGCAGGAATCCGCATGATGACTAAGAATTTACTTGTTGAATTATTGGTTGAGGAATTACCGCCAAAGTCACTCAAACAATTGGGTAACAGTTTTGCTGAGTTATTAGCCACAAGCTTGAAAACACAAGGGTTGATCGCGCAGGATGCCATTGTTACACCTCATGCAACGCCCAGACGATTGGCAGTATATATCGGCAACGTTGCTGCACAAGCCGCTGACAAAGCAGTCACGCAAAAATTGATGCCGGTCAAAGTCGGTTTGGACGCCGCAGGCCAGGCGACACCGCCGTTGTTGAAAAAACTAGCCAGTCTTGGTGCCGATGCATCGGCAGTGCCGCAACTCAAACGCGCGCTGGACGGTAAAACCGAAACACTGTTTTGGGACAGCATCGTCGCAGGCATTTCATTGACCGATGGCTTGCAAAATGCATTGCAGGACGCGATCAGTCGGCTGCCCATTCCCAAAGTAATGACCTACCAGTTGGCGGATGGCTGGCAAAGCGTCCACTTCGTACGCCCGGCGCATGCGCTGGTTGCTTTGCATGGCGCGGATATCGTACCGGTCAATATATTGGGTTTGCAAGCCGGACGGGAAACCCAGGGGCATCGCTTCGAGGCGAAAGTCAATCCTGTCGTGCTGCATAACGCCGACAGCTATGCGCAACAACTGCAAGACGAAGGTGCGGTGATTACCCATTTTGCACAACGCCGCGCGGAAATTGTGCGTCAACTGACTGCGGCTGCCGTCCGGGAGCAGTTAACTTTGCTTGACGACGATGATTTGTTGGACGAAGTTACCGCACTGGTTGAACATCCCAACGTGCTGGCCGGCAAATTCGCTGCGGAATTTCTGCAAGTACCGCAAGAATGCCTGATTCTGACCATGAAAGCGAACCAGAAATACTTTCCATTGCTCGATGCGCAGGGAAAATTGGCCAATACATTTCTCCTGGTTTCAAACATACGTCCCGCCGATCCTATCCAAGTCATTGCTGGTAATGAGCGCGTGGTACGCTCGCGATTAGCCGATGCCAAGTTTTTCTTCGACCAGGATCGTAAAAAAACACTGGCATCGCGTGTGCCACAATTGGATAAAGTGATTTATCACAACAAACTCGGCACCCAAGGTTTGCGCATACAGTATGTCCGAGCCATTGCAAAAATGCTTGGTGAGCAACTGGGCGGCGATGCATTGGCTAGTCAAGCTTATGAAGCAGCCACACTGGCAAAAGCGGATCTACTCACCGATATGGTAGGTGAGTTCCCGGAACTGCAAGGCATCATGGGCCGCTATTATGCGCAACATGAAGGTTTGAGCGACGATGTTGCATTTGCAATCGAAGATCACTACAAACCGCGCTTTGCCGGTGATGAATTGCCGCGTAACACGGTGGGTGTTTGTGTGGCGCTGGCGGATAAACTGGAAACGTTGGTCAATATGTTCAGTATTGACGAAATCCCGACTGGCGACAAAGATCCATTTGCATTACGGCGCCATGCTTTGGGTGTTATACGCATATTAATTGAGAAAGGACTGTCACTTGAATTGAATCAGTTGATCCAGCAAGTGATTAAAGTTATTAAAGACGAAGAAATTCTTAAATTGTGGGCAAATACTCAACAATCAGCAACAATCACACAATCACGAATTGTTTCAAAGGAATCTAGTGATCAGCTGTACATTTTTATCTACGACCGCCTCGCAGGTTTTTTGCGCGAACAAGGCTACACCGCTCAGGAAGTCGATGCCGTACTCAGCTTGAATCCACAACTGTTATGCGATATCCCCAAACGCCTTGCCGCCGTGCGTGCTTTTTCCACACTGCCTGAAGCAGCCAGCTTGGCGGCTGCAAACAAGCGGGTCGGCAATATCCTCAAGAAATCGGAAGGCGCTATCCGTGACACTGTCGATACCGGTTTATTACAAGAAGCTGATGAACGGGTGCTTTATCAGGCATTGCAAGATATTCAGCCGCAAACCGGTAAAGCATTTGCTGCCGGTGATTACACCACTTCGCTGCAAATATTGGCTGCACTGAAATCACCAATAGATGCTTTTTTTGACCATGTGATGGTGAACATTGACGATGAGCCGCTGCGCAAAAACCGATTGGCTTTATTGGCTCAGCTTCATCAAATCATGAATCGCGTGGCGGATATTTCAAAACTGGCGGTGAATTTATGAAACTGATCATCCTCGATCAAGCCGGCGTCATCAATCAGTGTAGCGATACCTTCATCAAAACTCCGGATGAATGGATTCCCATCCCCGGCAGTCTGGAGGCAATTAGCCGATTGACGCATTCCGGTTATCGCGTGGTGATCGCCACCAATCAATCGGGTATTGGGCGCGGCTTGATTGATATGGCCACGTACAACGCGATAAACGACAAAATGTATAAAGCGGTTAATCAAGCGGGGGGGCGGATCGATGCCCTATTCTTTTGTCCGCATACCAGCGCGGATCAGTGTTCATGCCGTAAACCGGAAACGGGCATGTTTAATGAAATCATGCAGCGCTATGGTGTCAATTTAAAAAATGTTCCGATCGTTGGCGATTCCTTAAAGGATTTGCAAGCTGCTGCGGCAGTTAATGCGTTACCGGTATTGGTACTAACCGGAAACGGAAGGGAGACAAGTACAAATACAGACATTCCGCCCGATACCCGGATTTTTGAGAATTTATTGACGGCAGTCGATACATTGGTTGGGACAGCATGATACCAGCATTATTACGCTCGTCGCTGTACATGCTGTTGCAAATATTGGTTACTCCGCCGTATGCCCTGTTCACACTGGCGTGCTTTTGGTTATCGCCGCATAACCGTTATCGCGTGACTTCGAGTTGGACGTTTATCATGCTGTTTTTGCTGCGTCATGTGTGCGGCATCCGCTATCAACTTACCGGTGCGGAAAATATTCCAAAAACTCCAAGCATAATACTTTCTAAGCACCAATCGGCATGGGAAACGTTGGCGTTCCAAGAAATATTTCCGCCTCAAGTTTGGGTACTGAAAAAAGAGTTACTATGGATTCCATTTTTCGGCTGGGGATTGGCGATGACCAGCCCGATCGCCATTGACCGCAGTGCGCGCAAAAAGGCGCTAGAACAAATCGTCGAGCAAGGCAAAGACCGTTTAAACCAGGGATTCTGGATCGTGATTTTTCCTGAAGGCACGCGCATACCGCCAGGACAACGCGGCAGATACCGCATTGGCGGCGCCTGGCTGGCAACGCATACCGATACCCTGGTAGTGCCGGTGGCACATAATGCCGGAGAATTATGGGGCAGGAATTCCTTCATCAAATATCCTGGCACGATTACGGTTAGCATCGGCAAACCCATCGATCCCACCGGTATGGAAGCGGGTGAGTTGAACGCGCAAGTGGAAGCGTGGATCGAAGCCGAAATGCTGCGCATCGGCCAGATCAACCCGCAACAATCTTAATCGTGCCGGCACAACCCGCCTCGCAAATCACTATACTCGGCGGCCAAAAAATCGCTTACACCCTCACACGCAGCCGCCGCCGCTCGATTGGCTTGCAAATCAATCAGCAGGGCTTGCGTATCAGCGCGCCATTACATACCCCATTGTCATATATCGACACCGTGCTGCAGCAAAAAGCCGGCTGGATCACAAAGAAACTCACACAATGGCAGGAGAAAAAAAGTCTCGCTCCGGTCTGGACGCCGGATGCCGCCTATCCATTGCTTAGCGAACCGTGGCGTATCACGATAAAGCCGACTGGCGAAATCATAATGACGCGATCATTCGACCATGAACTACCGCAACCGCTGGCCATCGAACTCACCCCTCGACAAATCGAAACTTTCGTGATGAGCTGGTATCAACAGCAAGCGATTACTTGTTTCCAGCAGCGCATCGACATTTATGTGCACAAAATGGCAGTGCCTACCCCGCCATTCCGCCTTTCCCAAGCCAAAACCCGCTGGGGCAGTTGCAACAGCCGCGGCATCATCAGCCTCAACTGGCGACTAATCCAACTGCCGCTGCACTTGATCGATTATGTTGTCGCACACGAACTCGCACATCTGATCGAAATGAACCACTCGGCGGCGTTCTGGAGATTGGTGGGGAGTGTTTATCCTAATTACCGGGTGGCTCGTATGGAACTGAAGGCGTATGGTTAATACGTGGTCTTTACTGGTACAAGTATGGACTAATCTTATATTAGGCACTCCTACCCTATCGTTTTACACGTGTGATATGTTAAACACATAAAATGTCCTAATGGCTGGTCTTTACGTATTGAACGTGCTGGAGTACTGTATCGCGTAGTAATGAAAAAGGCCTCTGTATAACTGATTATCTCGGCCCGCAAGATTTGCAAATGTTTGATTTATCGATGCCGCAAGTGATCAGAAAAGCTTAAAAATACAGCAGTTATGTGATCGTCTTTGAAACAGATGGAGAAAGGAAGCAGAAATATTAAATGTTAGGCCTGACTTCAAAACTCAGAGGAACAACACCCATGATATTTACTACTTGCATCACACCAGTAATTCGGGTTTTTTTTCTTTGCTTATTGTTGCTATCGCTGGCGTCTTGCGGCAGGGATAAACCAGTCGACGCCGACTTCTCGATCGTGCGTTTGACGCCAGAGCAACGACAAGCCGACCTTGATGCGATGTTGGAAGAAGTTGCTCTTCACGAAACCGAGCGGGGTGATTTTTTCGAAATGGCGACGACCATTGGCGGGAATGCACCTGCGGCTTGCCGCCCAGAATTTGTTGCGCAACGATGGAATCCAGGGCAATACCAGGCGAATCAATTTGTTCCTTCTACGGAAGAATGCGGACGTAATCAGCCGCCTAATGATCTCAAACAACGGGAATCGGTTCCCATCTTTTGGTTGAATCTGAGTACCAGGCGAAACGATGCAGAAGGTAATGCGATCGGCTGGAGCGACGATATCGCGCGTGACAAAATGCAGCAAGCTACCCGCTGGTTTGCCACCTATTGCATTGATCTCGACATAAAGAAAGTGACCGTGGCAGCAAACCGGTTCAACCGGATGCGCGAAGCAATGGTGGCTGCTATTGAAGGCAGACCTTTCCAAGGGGATACGGTGACGGTGGAAGGTGTGTCGGATTCACTCAATCATCAGTTGTACGAACGGGAATTGCGCAAGCCGCGCAAATATTTACTGGTGTTATTCACCGATGCTTTTCAAAACGTCCGCTTTGGCGATCCGGATTCGCGCGTCAATCGAGTGGCAGGAAATTTTGAAGGGATTCCGGTGATATTGGTTCCCGATCCGCCGGACTCGGCTTCAACGAATATTGTCACACATGAATTGATCCATGGTCTTGGCAAGGTACTCGCCGGTCAACACAGTTTTGCTTATCTGCAGGATTCACCTCAGCTTGGCAACCCGGCTCCTGAGCGAATTTCTATGAGCCGGAAAGCAACCTGGGACGAAGGTGGCTGTGCATTCGATATGGGTAATGCAGGGCGCACCGATCAAGATTCTCCGATGCAAAAACCTGATAGCGACAAAATGGATTGGGCGAGCTTTTGGCAGTTTGATTTCAATGGCAACACAAAGCCAAAATAGCATTATGCAGAATAAGTTTTTGATCTTGTAACCTGTTATTCCTCAATACATTTTCGTGATTTGGATTGAGTGGTTCTTATGTCGTTCCCAAGACGTAAAGCAACCTGAATTTTTGCGAGTTACGTTATACCCTTACAGGACAATCATGAGCGCTAAATCAAAAATGAAGGTCTACTACAATTCAGCTTGCCCTGTTTGCAAAGCCGGAATTGAAATGCAAATGCGAAAAGACAGCGTTTGTAAGATGCTATGGAATGATGTTCATAAAGATAATCAATTGGCAACGGAAGTTGGTGCTGAACTGGAGTTTGTCAGGGAGCGCTTGCATGTGATTGATGAAAATGGCGATCTGCAGATCGGGTTTGATGCTTTTTTGGCTATTTGGCGCAATTCTCCGACGGAAAGTTGGAAATACAAAGTGTTTGGTCTGCCGGTTTTGAGACACCTGTGTTGTTTTGTTTATAACCTGTTCGCGATTGCGCTTTATCGATGGAATAAGCGGGAAAAGCATTGGTAGAACAATAGAGTAAGTGCAATTGGATTTTATGAAATCAGTTGTTTTTCGTTCTTGTGCATGCCTTGCATTGCGCGTTAGTTTTTTTCTGGTTTGTAGCGTCACATAGAAGTGTGGTATTTCTGATTTACTCAGTGTCATTCTCAGGAATGATGATGACTTGACTCATGCATTGAATATATCGTTGGAGGAAATCATGCGTAATTCGGAGCCCGAATCCGGCTTTAATTTTAATTTGATCATGCCCGCCGCATTATTGCTGGTATTGTTGATTGTACCTTTTTCAATCAATTCTTTTATGCATTTCATGTCGGGTAAACGGCAGTTTAATCCGGTGATTATGAAATTGCCGGTAGATAGCACTGCCATTACGATTCCATTATCAGTCAAACAATACGAAAGTTTTGATGTGGCTTTAAATTTTGAAACGAAACAGTTGGCCAAGTTTCTGAATGAGATTGTTGCGACGGCTTCTGCAGGTACTGCAATCCAAGGAATTTCTGGTATGGTATCGCCAAATATGAAGGCTGAAGTCGCTGGTGAGGACTTTGAAGTCAATACCACCGGTCCTCAGGATCCGATTTCCGACTATGGTGGTACCGCGAACTGGCGTTGGCGTGTTACGCCCGAATCATCGGGAGAGCAGGTGTTAAAATTTCAATTGCATTTATTGACGCAAAATGATGTGCAAGTAGATACTAAAATTCTTAGTCTTGCAGAGGCAAATTTTTCAGTGCAGGCCAATCCTATCGAATGGATGAAACGAAATGTACTATGGATTGCATTGCTGCTGTTACTGCCTGTTGTCGTGTTTGGATTGCGCCAGCGCTATGCACGATGATAAGCGAGGATTTTTAGGCGACTTTGTATCGCCGCTTGAAAAAAAACGAATGATCCTTATATCGGTTACTGAAAGTTTGTTTCTTGTAGCTGTAAAAAACGCCCCATCGGAAATAAAGCAGTGACAGATTGAATGAGGCGTTGATGTTGTGTAAATACGCGATGTACTTTTTTTAATCGATAAGGAGAAATATATTATGGCCATTACACGTTATGAACCCTGGGGCTTGTTGAGCCAACTGCAAAGAGAATTGGAACGCGGTGCTGCAGAAGGATCTACTGCCACGGCGGAATGGGCGCCTGCCGTTGATATTAAAGAGGAAGCCGATAAATTTGTCATTCATGCGGATATTCCTGGGGTCAAACCCGAAGAGATTGATATCAGTATGGAAGATGGTGTATTAACTATCAAGGGCGAGAAAAAAACAGAAGCTAAAACTGAAAAAGAAGGCTATAAACGTGTGGAACGTACTTATGGGTCTTTTTATAGACGTTTCAGCTTGCCCGATACTGCCAATGCCGATGCAATATCTGCGGCTTCGAAACATGGTGTGCTTGAAGTTGTGATACCAAAACGTGAGGCTGTGCAACCGAAGAAAATCAATGTGAAAGCGGCGGAATAATTTTTTCGGTTTTTTGAAAGAATGCACAAATGGAGCCTGCGGGCTCCATTTTGCCATGAAAGAAAGATTGTTTTTGCCAAGCTGCTTAAAGCATGACAGAATTGCTCTTCTTGAATTTTGTTAGTCGTGTTTGCCTGAATTATCCCTGCTGAACTTCACTGATGCCTCTTATTACACTGGAAAATGCTTGCTTGGCCTTTGGTCACTATGCCTTGCTGAATCATGCAAATTTGCAACTTGATGCGGGCGAACGTGTGGGTTTGATTGGCAGGAATGGTGGAGGTAAATCCAGTTTGTTGCGCGCATTGTCAGGAGAAATCAAGCTGGATGATGGTATTCTTTGGCTTGCTCCCAATTTGAAGTTGGCTTATGTATCACAGGAGCCTGTCTTACATCCCGCCAATACGGTGTATCAAGAAGTGGCTAACGGTTTGGGCAAAATCAGCCAAATCTTATTGGATTATCATGTTGTTTCTCATGCGTTAAGCGAAACGACAGAAAATACGCAAGAATTGTTGATTCAGTTGCAGGATCTGCAAAGTGTTTTGGAAGTGGAGGATGGATGGAGTTTGCAGTCAAAAATAGAGACGGTTATCGACAAACTGAATCTCCCTGCAGATATTTTGGTTGAACATCTTTCCGGTGGCTTGAGAAAGCGAGTGGCGCTTGCCCGTGCTTTGGTGATATCACCGGACGTATTATTGTTGGATGAACCCACAAATCATCTTGATTTTTCTTCCATTGAATGGTTAGAAGGGTTGCTTAAAGATTTTTTAGGGAGTGTCATATTTATTACGCATGATCGTCGCTTTCTTGATAATGTGGCGACAAGAATTATTGAACTGGATCGCGGAAATTTACAGACATTTTCCGGAAGATTCTCGGATTATCAGTGCAAGAAAGCCGAGATGCTCGAGGTTGAAACGATGCATCAGCAAAAATTTGATAAGTTTCTGGCGCAGGAAGAAGTGTGGATACGTAAAGGAATTGAAGCGCGGCGTACGCGCAATGAAGGTAGGGTGCGAAGATTGGAAGCCTTGCGCCTGGAGCGTGCTGCGAGACGGGAAAAGGTTGGAAAAGCCAATATTAGTGTTGATCAGGGTGAGCGTTCTGGTAAATTGGTGGCGGAGTTGCATCACGTTTGCAAGAGTTACGGAAATAAAGTAATTATCCAAGATTTTTCTTGCCGCATCATGCGCGGTGATCGGTTGGGATTACTGGGACCTAATGGAGCCGGAAAATCGACGCTATTGAAATTAATTTTGGGTGAATTGCAGCCGGATTCCGGAAAAATTCAACAGGGTACTAAGCTCTCCATCGCATATTTCGATCAGATGCGTGAACAACTCAACGAGGAAATGATTTTAACGGATACCATCAGTCAGGGCTCTGAATTTGTCGAAATTAACGGTAAGCGCAAACATGTAATCAGTTATCTGGAAGATTTTCTATTTGCACCGCAGCGCGCTCGATCTCCGGTCAAATCCCTTTCAGGAGGGGAACGTAATCGCTTATTGCTGGCGCGTTTGTTTACTCGTCCTGCGAATGTACTGGTACTTGATGAGCCAACCAATGATCTGGATATTGAAACACTCGAACTATTGGAAACATTGTTGCAGGAGTACCCTGGTACATTGTTTTTGGTCAGCCATGACCGGGAATTTCTGGATAATGTTGTAACACAGGTAATTGCATTTGAAGGAAACGGGAAACTATGTGAATATATTGGCGGCTATGAAGATTGGGTGCGTGTGAAACATACTGAAGATAGTATTAAACCGCAAAAAATATTATCGAAGCAGGCGGAAACTTCACCAGCTACTCTTCCTAAATCATCTATGCTTTCTCGTGCTAAAAAACTCAGTTACCAGGAGATGCGCGAACTAGATGCATTGCCTGATAGAATTGATGCACTGGAGCAAGAACAAACGGAAATTACTTTGCGTTTAAATGGGCCGACCATTTATCGTGATTATCCGGACGAAGCAAAAGCATTACAAGCTCGTTTTACGGTGATTGAAAAAGAACTGGGAGTTTGCCTTGCAAGATGGGAAGAATTAGAGTCAAAATCTGCCACAAGAATATAGTACTTGAGGCAAATTTCCCTATAAACAACATGGACATGCTTGCACTTATACATTGACCAAATCGGACGCATCGTTTAAAGTTCGATTTTTGAGAGGAGGAGGTTTACATGAAACAAAAGTTGATTATGAATTTATTACTTGCCATGAGTATGTTCTTGGCATTAGCAGGAGTAGCGCAAGCGGCCGGAGATGCTGCAGCGGCAAAAGAAAAAACTTCAATGTGCGAAGGTTGCCACTCAATTCCGGGGTATAAAACAGCTTTTCCTAGCGCTTATCATGTTCCAAAGATTGGCGGACAACATGCAGAGTATATTATTAAAGCACTGGAAGGATACAAAAACGGTACACGTAGTCATCCTACCATGACGGGATTGGCTAAGACATTATCCCAACAAGATATAGAAGATTTTGCTGCTTATTATTCTAAAAATTAATCAAGTTATTTACGCAAGGAAGGAATTATGAAGAATTATGTAATAGCCGCATTAAGCGGTGCAGCCTTGATACTTTGTGGACAAGTAATGGCTGCTGATCTTGAAGCAGGTAAGACTAAAGCAGCCGAAGTTTGTGCATCATGCCACGGTGCGGATGGTAATAGTCCAGCACCTAATTTTCCTAAGATCGGTGGGCAATATAGAACTTATTTGGTAAAAGCATTGAAAGATTATAAATCTGGCACTCGCAATGATCCAGTGATGGCTGGAATGGTTGCTAATTTGAGTGCAGCTGATATTGAGAACTTAGCTTTTTATTATTCAAGCCAGTCTGGTCCTCTGAATTCAAAAAAATAAAAGTAAATTCATTTTTTTCAAAGATTGAAGCGGGATAAACTCTGAGCAAAACCAAGGTTATCCCGTTTTGCTTTAGTTTCTTAGATTTAATTGCCTATCCAAGCAATCAAAATAAATAGAGGCATTCGGAGTAGTTTGATTGCGTTGAGCGTGCCATAGCATTTCTGCCAGACATTCCATAACTTGGTGCGAAGCATCGTGTTCATTTCCTAAACTCATTCGCAAGTGTGAGAATCGTTTACAAATTCCTGTTGGTTGGTCAATCGATAATTGCTCTTTGATTGCGACATGCATGCTCATGTGTAGGAATGGATTGATATCGCCGATTTCGGGTAAATAATCTTTATCCCGATAATTATCAGCGTCTTCGAGAATATGGTGATATTCGGGGTGTTGCAATATTACTTCTAATGCGATTGTTTCAATACCCGACAATGTCTCGTGTTGACGGTATTTGCGCCAAGTATCAAAAAATAATTGCCGTGCTTGTTCTCGGGATGGCTTAAACATGTGTTAAATAGTTTTATTTTTATATTCGCATAGATGATTAATTTTACATTGCGCGCATTCCGGCTTTCTCGCCTTACATACGTACCTTCCATGAAGGATTAACCAATGGTGTGCATCCAAGCGGAATTCTTTGGGCACTACCTTCACAAGCTTTAACTCGACTTCGAGAACATTCTTGCCCGGTGCAATGCCCGTACGGTTGGCGACTCTAAAAATATGCGTATCTACCGCAATGGTAGGCTCCCCAAATGCTGTGTTCAATATCACATTTGCTGTTTTTCGTCCAACACCGGGAAGCTGTTGTAATTGCTCTCGTGTGCGAGGAACATCGCTTTGGTAATGCTGGATTAACAATTGGCAAGTTGCGAGAATATTTTTTGCTTTTGTTTTATAGAGTCCAATACGTTTGATAAATTCTGTCAAGCCCGTTTCACCTAAAGCAATAATTTTTTCCGGGGTGTTGGCTTGAGGAAACAATTTTTGTGTCGCCAGGTTAACACTTTTATCGGTGGCTTGTGCTGAAAGAATGACCGCAATCAATAACTCAAAAGGCGAACGGTATTCCAGTTCTGTAGTGGGGTGGGGATTTACGGATTTTAGACATGCAAAAATTTCATAACGCTTAAGTGCATTCATACGGATTACGGTTTTATAGGCGAATCGCTGTCGCTTGCCTGAGCTCGGGTAGCCATTGCGCGTTTTATAGCCGCTTGGACAATTGCTTTTTTGCGATCTTCACCTGATGTTTGGATTCTATCGGACGGAATCGTCGCTTTATGCGGGATGGTTTTACTGCTGGCTTGTTTTTCCCGTTCAAGCCGCTGTAATTTGAATTGATAACGTGAACGCGCATGGTTAGCAGCTTGCTTCCTGGATGCATCGTCTGTTTTTTTATCGCAAGGTACCAGGCTAATGCAATCCATTGGGCAGGGTGCAATGCACAATTCACACCCCGTGCATTCCGAAGCAATTACTGTGTGCATCTGTTTAGCAGCGCCCGCAATTGCATCAACCGGACAAGCCCGAATGCAAAAGGTACAACCGATACATAAATGCTCGTCAATTATTGCCACAATTGGGTATCTGGGGATACCGTGGGAAATATTCAGTGGTTTGGGGTGGACGCCCAATAAATTCGCCAATTTACGAATACCTTCGGAATCTCCGGGTGGACAAAGATTAATATCAGCTCGCCCTTCAGCAATAGCTTCTGCGTAAGGTCTGCAAGCAGAAAAGCCGCATTTCTTGCATTGTGTTTGCGGCAAAATGGCATCTATTTTGTCGACTAAAGTTATTAACTGTTGATTCATCGCGATCAATTTTTTATTTTGTTTTGCTCTGCACAAACAGCATGAGCAATTTCTTTAACCAACTCCGGACCCTGATAAATCAAACCGGTGTATAGCTGAATCAAGCTAGCGCCAGCACGCAGTTTATCCTGTGCATCGTTTGCCGACATAATACCGCCGACACCGATAATAGGAATGCTATCTTGCAGTAGGCAATGCAACTGATGAATAACTTCTGTAGCGCGTTGCGTTAATGGGGTGCCACTCAGCCCGCCGCTTTCTTGGGCAATCGGCAGATGTTCGATACTGTTACGTGAAATTGTGGTGTTGGTTGCAATTACGCCATCCATGCGATGTTTAACCAATAGTGAAGCGATTGACTCAATTTGTGGTGACTCAAGATCGGGTGCAATTTTGATGACAATGGGAACATATTTTCCATATTTCTGTGCCAATTGATTTTGTTTGTATTTTAATTGGCTCAGCAAATGATCGAGTGCATCAGCGGTTTGTAATTGCCGTAAATTTTGTGTGTTTGGTGATGAAATATTGACAGTGACATAGCTGGCATAACAATATACTTTTTCTAAGCCGATCTGATAATCATCGACTGCTTTATCAAGCGGTGTATCAAAATTTTTGCCAATATTAATGCCCAGCACGCCTCGATAATCCGAATTCTTGATGTTTTCTATGACCTGATCTACCCCAAGATTATTAAAGCCCAGTCGGTTGATCATGGCTTTTGCTTCAGGTACGCGAAAAATACGTGGCTTCGGATTGCCGGGTTGAGGCCGTGGTGTTACGGTACCGACCTCAAGAAAACCGAACCCTAATGCTGCAAGCGCATCCAGGTGTTCGCCATTTTTATCCAGTCCAGCAGCAAGTCCGACAGGGTTGGGAAAACTTAGGCCCATTAAGTTACATGGCTGACAGATGATCCTGGTTTTTTTTAGTAATCCTATCGTTCTGATTAATTCTATTGCGTTGAATGTAATATGATGAGCAAGCTCAGGATCAATTTTAAAAAGCAGCGGGCGAAGAAGTCTATAGAGCATATGAAATTTTATCTTGAAAGAACACCATTTGCATAAAATTTGGGATCTTTCTTAAGGCGCATTGCTTTCCAGTAGTTTCCACTGACCATCAATGAGAACTTCCAGCGGCTGAAAATTGGCTTTGTAGTGCATTTTGCGATTTTGTTTGATCCAATAACCGAGATAAAGATAAGTCAAATCATGTATTCTGCATTGCTCGATCTGCCACAAGATGTTATAGGTGCCAAAACTTGCATGCACGGCATTCGCATCATAAAAAGTATAAACCGACGAAAATCCGTCAGGCAGCACATCAATGATACTGACCATGCGCAATTCCTTTTCTTCATGAAATTCAACTAATTTGGAATTTACATGGCTCTGCAGTAAAAAATTCTGATATTGCTCCAAACAATCATTGTCCATACCACCACCTGCATGGCGCTGATTTTGGTATCGCTGATAAAGTTCGTAATGCTCCGGCTTATAGTGCAGCATGTGCTGCGTAGCGATGAGATGCTGGTGTTGTTTCCAGACGCGGCGTTGTATTCGGTTTGGCGTAAACGTTTTTACATTGACGCGTACTGATAGGCAGGCTTGGCAATGCACGCAATTAGGACGGTATGTGTAATGACCGCTGCGACGGAAACCGGCTTGTATAAGTTTGCCATAGGTTTTTGCGTCAATTGGATAATCCGGTGTAACTACCTCCGAGCACGCGAGCTTACCGGGTAAATAACTGCAAACATAAGGATTGGTATTGTGAAATTTAAGCATAGGTATTTGCTCATTACTCAATTAATGCACGATCAAAACTCCATTGATCGCCGGGTTCAATTGCGACTATCAACGTAGTTAATATTTGACTAAATTTTTCTCTTGAAATTTCCCGTGCGCCCAATGATGCCAGATGGCTGGTTTTAACCTGACAGTCGATTAAACCGAATCCTTGTCGCTGTAAATATTTAACTAAAAACACCAGTGCGATTTTTGATGCATCCGGTACCCGTGAAAACATGGATTCACCAAAAAAAATTTTTCCTAACGATACGCCATAAAGTCCTCCGGCCAGTTTACCATCGATCCAGGTTTCGACTGAATGAGCCAATCCCCTCTCATACAAAGCGCTATATGCAGCGATCATTTCCGGATGTATCCAGGTTCCGGCTTGTCCCTTACGTGGTAATGCACAGGCATGCATTACCTGAACAAAATTGTAGTCTGCACGAATTTGGTAGTGTTTTTTTTGAAGCGCTTTATGTAATGAACGGGAAATCTTTAATTCATCGGGAAATAACACCATCCGTGGGTCTGGGCTCCACCAAAGAATCGGATCACCTTCGTTAAACCAAGGAAAAATACCTTTACTGTAAGCCTCAAGCAGTCGTTGCGGTGAAAGATCCCCGCCAGCAGCCAAGAGTCCATTGGGTTCTTTGAGTGCATTTTTCAAGGGCGGGAACGAATAATAAGATTTATCGCTGAGCGTCATAAAGTTTTAATAATTGATACAGATTGCTGAAAGATTGATACAGATCAAGGTTGATGTAAGAAAATTTTTTTATGCTACTGCGGTTGATTTTAACAGAGCATAAAAAAAGCGATCTAACTAAAGAGAGGATTTATATGAAATATATAGTACAAAAAGAAAAGTTAACTGCTCAATTGGCTATTGGTTTATTTTCACTGTCTTGCATGATTGTTGGACCGCAAGCGTCTGCGGCTGATTCGTCGGCTCAGCGTATCAAACAACTGGAGAGTACGCTGCAACAAATACAAAGTGAATTGAATAGGATTAAAGCTGAGTCTGCCCGTACACAAGACATTCAAAATGAACTGAATCGGGTGAAAGCGGAATCTGCGCGGACTACGCAGAAAGTTGAACAAATTCAAGAAGTCAGATCTTCGAAACAAGAGGCTGGTTTTGATGATATCAGCGATAAAAGGACCATGTTGTTTTTCCGTGGCGGTTATGCGCGAAGTGATGAAACCCGTAATGGAGTATCGATCGAAAGTCGTGTTGCACCTGTCGGAGCACAGGAGCGTGCAGACCGGGATGCCTGGTATGTGGGTGCCGGATTTGATTTTCAATTGACCAAAAATACGTGGGGCCTTATACCTAAAACCGAAATCGATGCGGAATTGATGTTTGAATACAAGCAGTATGGGCATGGTGTTCCGGGTAGTGCTCTGGCTAACGAACCAACCCAATTGGCAGGTGGTGCATTAAATCCGCGCGGGGTAACAGTCAGTCAATTTACATTAAGTGCAGCGCCTAAAATCAAATTTAACCATTTTGCGGAATATAAACTGAGACCTTGGATTATTCCTGCTGGTCTTGCAATACATGTAATTAGCCCACCATCTGAATCCATTACCGTGCTGGATCCTGGCATTATGTTTGCGGGCGGCCTGGAATATAACATTTGGAAGGATTTCTTCATCGGTGCGGACGCCCGTTATCAATTGATTGCAGGTTCTCTGGATGGTGCAAAATTTGGTGGCCTAACGGTGGGTGGTTATATGGGTATAGGTTTCTAGGGTATTAGCTGTAAAGTTGTTCAATTTAATTTTTTAGAAAATTTTCTATCGTTCGTAGCCAGAAGATAGTGCGTACGAAGCCTTTGCACCTCACTTTTTAGTGAGGTGTTTTTTTCTTATTTTTTGGTTTTTTGTGAGTTAATGAGTAGATAGGTCAACTTACAACGAGTTTCCGAGTTCTGTGCGGAATTAAAAAACACAAAATCAAGCGTGAGGTATTGATTCATATTAAAATCGCGCTTTTTGTTGAATTCGGGGCGATAACATGCATCCAATGCTAACTATCGCGGTGAAAGCCGCGCGCCGTGCTGGCGGTATTATTAATCGCGCATCGCGGAATCTGGATGTGCTTAATGTGTCAAAGAAGTCGCATAGCGATTATGTGAGTGAAGTAGATGGGGCGGCTGAAGAAGCTATTATCGATGTACTGTTAGCGGCTTATCCTCACCATGCAATTTTGGCCGAAGAAAGTGGTAGCCGTGGTGATCAAAAGAAATCGGAGTATCAATGGATTATCGATCCACTCGATGGCACAACCAACTTTCTACATGGTTTTCCTAAGTATGCGGTTTCCATTGCAGTTAGGTATAAAGGCGTATTGAGTCATGCAGTGGTTTATGATCCCAATAATAATGAATTGTTTACCGCCAGTCGAGGAAGTGGTGCTTATTTGAATGATCACCGTATCCGTGTCAGTAAGCGTACAAAATTTGAGGATTGCTTGATTGGCACGGGTCTTCCATTTCGTGATTTGACTCATATGGAAGCTTATTTTGCCATGCTTAAGGATATTGTTCCCCGTACCGCAGGTATCCGGCGGCCAGGCTCAGCGGCACTGGACTTAGCGTATGTGGCAGCGGGGCGCTATGATGGTTTTTGGGAAATTGGCTTGGCGCCATGGGATATGGCAGCGGGCTGCCTGTTGATTACTGAAGCGGGTGGTTTGGTTGGTGACCTGGAGGGCAATGAGACATATATGCAGAGCGGTCACATTGTGGCAGGAAACCCCAAAGTATTTGGGGCATTGCTACAAGTAATCGCACCGCATCTAACGCCGGAATTGATCGCAATCCAGCGGGCGGCAAAACTTCAATAATCAGGTGCTGCAGGCTGTTGCAAAGGTAACTGCTGACTTTCTCCGCCCGATTCGACTAAAGATTTCATTTCTTCCAAGGGTGGCAGTTCGTCCAGGGTGCGCAGATTGAGCGCATTCAGAAAATGCTCAGTCGTAGCAAATAATGCAGGTTTGCCAGGTGCGTTGCGGTGTCCGACTGTTTCAATCCAACCGCGGGTAGTAAGCGTTTTAAGCACCATACTGGATACACTGACACCACGGATTTCTTCAATATCGCCTCTGGTGACGGGTTGGCGATAAGCAATGATGGCAAGTGTTTCCAAAACAGCTCGCGAATAACGTGGCGTTTTGGGCGGTGTCAGCCGGTCCAGGTACGGCTGCATATCCGTACTGCTCTGAAAGCGCCAGCCACTGGCTACTGTTACTAATTCGATACCGCTATCATTCCATTTTTCACGGATCCGATGCAAAAATTTGGATAACACCGCTGTACTCAATTCATGATTGAATAATTTTCTTAATTCGGTGATAGGCAAGGGTTCCTGCGCTGTCAGTAATGCTACTTCGAGAATTTTTTGGATTCTTTCCGGAGTGAATGAATCCGATATTTGAGTTTCAGGTTGGTTGGGCAGCGTTGATTGAACGGACATAAATGATTCCAGAATCGCGGGATTGAGAAATTTCCAATAACAATTCTTTAGCCAGTTCCAGAATTGCCAGAAAAGTGACGACAACTTCAGTAATTGTCGCTGTAGGACTGAATAAATCGTAGAATTCCAGTTGGTTATGTGCACGCAAATCACGTAGTACTTGGCTCATGAACGCACGTACGGAGAGCGTTTCGCGTTTGACTTGATGATGACGGTTAACTTTTGTACGCGTCAAAACGGTAATCCAGGCCTCGCGCAGATCATCGATGCTAATATCGGGTAATAACGTAACGATTTCTTCGTGTTTGATCAGTACTTGGACAAGGGTAAAGTCGCGTTCCGCTTGCGGCAATTCATTTAAGCGTAATGCGGCTTTTTTCATTTGCTCGTATTCGAGCAAACGTTGTACCAGCTCGGCACGCGGATCGTGTTCTTCTTCTGCTAGTGTTTTAGGATTGGGAAGCAGCATGCGTGATTTGATTTCAATCAATAATGCTGTCATAAGCAGATATTCTGCGGCTAATTCCAACTGCTCCATGCGCATCATGTCAACATAAGACATGTATTGTTGCGTGAGCTCAGCCATTGGGATATCAAGGATATTCAGGTTATGCTTGCGGATCAAATAAAGCAAAAGATCGAGTGGTCCCTGAAAAGTATCGAGAAAAACTTCCAGCGCATGCGGTGGGATATATAAATCCTGCGGAATTTCTAGTAAGGGTTTACCGCAGACTCGGGCTATCGGATGCGGGTCTGGAGAATCAATGACTAAATCCACTGCGAGTCAATTTAAAAGGTGATGTACAAATAATTGGTGCTACCGTGTGTCAGGAATAACTGAGTCCCATGGCTGCGCGGATATCGCGCATGGTTTCTTCTGCCAGTTTGTTGGCTTTCTCACAACCATCCGCAATAATGTTACGTACCAGGGTTGGGTCTTCTTCATATTTTTTGATGCGCTCGACCATTGGTGCCTGTTCGGCAAGAATTGCATCAATAATGGGTGACTTGCAGTCGAGGCAGCCAATTTCTGCATTCTTGCAACCCCATTGTACCCATTCGCGCGTTTTGTCATCGGAATAAACCAGATGAAACTGCCACACCGGGCATTTGGCAGGATCACCGGGGTCACTGCGCCGTATTCGCGCCGGATCGGTAGGCATGGTACGCACTTTTTTGCGAATGCTTTCTGGATCTTCTCGCAAGCTGATGGTGTTGTTATAGGATTTGGACATTTTCTGACCATCTAATCCAGGCATTTTGGATGCTTCGGTGAGCAGGGTTTCCGGTTCGGTCAAGATCATTTTGCCGCCCCCTTCAAGATAACCAAACAAACGTTCGCGATCACCGAGACTAAGATTTTGCTGCTCGTTTAGTAGCGATCTGGCTTCCTGCAGCGCGTTCTCATCGCCTTGTTCTTGATAGAGGGTACGCAGCTCGGTATACAATTTGGATTTCTTCGAACCCAATTTCTTGATGGCTTGTTCTGCTTTCTCTTCGAAACCGGGTTCTTTGCCATAAATATGGTTGAAGCGACGGCAAATTTCACGTGTAAACTCTACGTGTGGTGCTTGATCTTCCCCGACAGGCACTAGATTGGCGCGATAAATCAGAATATCTGCGCTTTGTAGCAATGGATATCCCAGAAATCCATAAGTGCTCAAATCTTTTTCGGATAGCTTTTCCTGTTGGTCTTTGTAGGTCGGTACACGTTCCAACCAACCCAGCGGCGTCATCATTGACAGTAATAAATACAGCTCGGCGTGTGCTGGAACTTTTGATTGAATAAATAAAGTTGCTTGCGATGGATCCACACCGGCAGCCAGCCAGTCAATAACCATATCCCAGGTATTTTGCTCGATAATTTCCGGAGTATCGTAGTGAGTGGTCAAGGCGTGCCAATCAGCAACAAAAAACAGGCATTCATATTGCTGCTGCAGCTTGACCCAATTTTTTAACACGCCATGATAATGCCCCAAATGCAAGCTACCTGTGGGGCGCATACCTGATAAAACGCGATCCGCAAACATGATTGATATCCTAAACTTAAAACAGCGTTAACAAGGTTAAATATATAATCCAAAAATTGACACAATGACTATTTTTGCCCACATGATCACTGGTCCGATCACAGCACCCAGCACACCGCTAAATAACAAAACCAGCAAAATTATAAAACCGTAAGGCTCAATGCGGGAGAACTGATAAGCTGCACGGTGCGGCAACAAGCTTACAGCCATGCGACCGCCGTCCAAAGGCGGCAAAGGTAGTAAATTAAGTACCATCAGAATAACATTGATTTCGATACCTGCAATTCCCATCAACGCCAGTGGTTTCGCAAAAAAGCTTTCAGGCATAGCGATGGCCAGTTTGATCATTAATGCCCAGAAAAATGCCATCATCAGATTGGCACCTGGACCGGCAGCAGCAACCCACAACATGTCACGCTTGGGGCGGCGCAGGTTGGAAAAATTCACCGGTACTGGTTTTGCCCAGCCAAACAGAAATCCTGCACCGACAGTCAGCTTACTGAGTATAAATAATGTCAACGGTACTATAATGGTGCCAACAAGATCAATGTGGCGTACCGGGTTGAGGCTGATGCGTCCTTCATTATAGGCAGTAAAATCGCCAAAATGCTTAGCTACGTAACCATGCGCTGCTTCGTGCAAAGTGATCGCGAAAATGACAGGTAAAGCATAAATAGCGATGCCTTGAATAATTTCATTCATGGCTGATTCCAAAAGGCTCAAGGCTGCCTTTGCCTAACCGCATCAGTTTGGGTATATCGGTCGTTAAGTCAATCACGGTGGTCATTTCAATGCCGCATGAGCCGGCATCCATCACCAATTCTACTTGATGTTCCAGACGCTCGCGAATTTCTTCCGCATCATTCAGTGGATATTCGTCACCGGGTAAAATCAATGTGGAGCTCAGCAAAGGCTCATCAAGTTCTTCCAGCAATGCCAATACTACAGGATGATCAGGGATGCGCAAGCCAATGGTGTTGCGCTTGGGATGCTGCATGCGCCGAGGCACTTCCCGAGTGGCCTGCAAAATAAACGTATAGCTACCGGGTGTGGTGGCTTTGAGTAATCGGTATTGACTGTTATCCACTTTGGCATAAGTGGAAATTTCCGCCAGATTGCGGCATACCAGTGTGAAATGATGATGATCATCGACTTCGCGGATGGTGCGAATGCGTGTCATAGCTGCTTTATCGCCCAAGTGGCAGCCTAAAGCGTAGCAGGAGTCTGTGGGATAAACGATGACTCCGCCATTGCGAACTATTGTCACAGCCTGTTTGATCAAGCGTAAATGCGGGGTGTTGGTATGAATTGAAAAAAATTGAGCCACTGCAAAGAGATATCAGGATGAGATGCTGAATAGTATACCTGTCAATTTATGTAAATTATTCGCTTATGCGTTATTTTTCCAGTCATGCCAGACTGGTTTGCACCCTGGCGGAAGTTCGGGTAGTTGCCCCAGATCATAATAACTCTCACCAGGACCGTGAAAATCTGAACCACAAGAAGCCATCAAGCCCATGTTTTGTGCATGTTCTGCAAAATGTCTAGCTTGTTGAGCGGTGTGGCTGGCAGTGATAACTTCCACCGCCGATCCTCCAAGAGCGCTAAATTCGTGCAATAAGTCGTTAAGAACATTTTTACCTAAGTTATAGCGCCCCGGATGCGCGATGACTGCCCGTCCTCCACTTCCTTGAATCCAGTTGATCGCATCACTGAGTGTTACCCATTCATGTGGGGTATAGCCCGGTTTACCTTTAATCAGATATTTTTTAAATACCGATTTTACATTTTTAGCATAACCTTTTTCGACCAAAAAACGTGCGAAATGTGTGCGGCCAATCAAGCGCCGTTCACCGGCATGCGCATATGCTCCTTCTAAACTGCCGTGAATACCGATTTTTGCCAATTCTGCAGCGATATTTTCAGCGCGTTGCGTGCGGCCAGCGCGTACAGTGGCCAGCCCTGTGATCAATGGCGTATACTCGGGGTCAATGTCCAATCCAACAATATGCAGGGTGCGGCTACGCCAACTCACGGATATTTCCACGCCATTGATGAATGTGATATTTTTGGATTCGGCTATCTTCCGTGCTTCTGCAAGGCCAGCAATATCGTCGTGATCGGTCAGCGCGAGTGTTGTGACACCTCGCGAAGCCGCACGTTCGACCAGTTGTGCCGGTGTTAACAGGCCATCCGAAATGGTGGAATGACAATGCAGATCAATGTTGAGCATGAAGCAGATTAAAAGCGCTGTGAGGGACACGCATGATAGCAAATAACATGGCATTAGAGAAATTATTGTGTTTGATAATTAAAGAGTTGATGTATTACCGGGTTGCTCCGAAGGAATCACAATGAATAAACAACTGACTATTCGCGATCATCTTTCCGCTGCTCCGCATCGCAGCTTATTTTTGGCGGGAACGCTGCAAGGCGTATTGACTGTGTTGTGGTGGCTATTTGATCTGAGCGGACGCTATGGCATTGCCGGATCGATAACCGTTTGGGGTATTGCGCCAACTTGGGCGCATGCGTTTTTGATGGTCTATGGTTTTTTTCCGTTTTTTATTTTCGGTTTTTTGTTTACTACTTACCCCAACTGGATGAACGGTGACAAAGTAAAATCGCGCGAATATCTAACGACTTGTGCGTTAATGGCGGCTGGTGTCGTATTGTTTTATGTAGGGTTATTGACACATAAAGTAATCATTATTGCCGGTGTTGAGCTGATGCTCATTGGCTGGGGCGTTGCGGCATACGTTTTGTTTCGCATTTTGTTAACAACCCCGGCGCAGGATAAACGACATGCGCGGGTAACCAGCGCAGCGTTGCTGATGGGCTGGTTGGGCGGAATGGCGTATTTGCTATGGCTGGTTACTGATAGTTCGGTTATCTTGGATTTTGCTCGTCACGCTGGCATCTGGTTTTTTCTGTTGCCAATCGTGCTCACCGTTTCGCACCGCATGATTCCGTTTTTCTCCAGTCGGGTTTTGGACAATTATGAAATGGTACGACCGTTCTGGATGTTATGGCTGATGCTGGTGTGCATCGTCGCGCATGGCAGCCTGTCGTGGCTGGAATTAACAGCATATCTGTGGATTGTTGATTTTCCGCTGGCAATTTGCGCCCTTTATTTATCGTATCGCTGGCAGTTACAGCGCAGCTTCCAAGTGAGCCTGCTGGCAGTATTGCATATTTCGTTTGCTTGGTTTGGTGCGGCTATGGTGCTCTATGCCGTGCAAAGCCTGATTTATTTTGCTTCCGGCAACTTGCTATTTGGCCTGGCACCGTTGCATGCACTGGGCATCGGCTTCTTTTCCGGCATGATCCTCGCAATGGCCTCACGTGTCACGCTCGGTCACTCCGGACGGCCATTGGAACTGGATCGCTTTACCTGGTTACTGTTTTTAGGTTTTCAGGCAACGGCCGTGATCAGAATTCTGAGCGATATCGTACCGATGATCGGGTCGATGTTGTATGTCCTCGCCGCATTGGTTTGGCTCGCTTGTTTCGGGCTCTGGGCAGGCAAGTTTGCGCCAATTTATTGGCGGCCTAGGGTGGATGGGAAGGCAGGATAGATGATGACGGGTATTCATTTGTGGGGCTAACAAGGCTTGATATGATGAAACCTGAGGTATGCTGAATATTATGGAGTCCAAAGTTTCGTACAATATAATTATGGAATGGAGGACGAAGATGAAACAATTACCCCGAACTCAATATAGCCAGGAATTTCGTGAGCAATCGGTCAAGTTCTTAAAAGAAAGTGGATTAACGCTAATTGAAGCAGCAAAAGGACTGTCTTTACCCAAGGATACATTAAAGAATTGGGTTTATGCTGACAGACAAGGCCAACTTACATCAAGAGGTAAATGCCAGAAACCACTGAGCGAGCTTGAATTAGAGCTATCCAGGGTCATACGCGAGTTGGCAGAATTGAAGATGGAGCGAGATTTCATAAAAAAGTGTGCGGCCTATTTCGCGAAGGAGTCGCGGTGAAATACGGCATGATTAATACGCTGCGACAGCAATATCCCGTTACCCTTATGTGCCGTGTACTTGATGTAAATTGAGATATCATTTTAAGAAAGGAGGAGGGACTATGCAGTTGGCAATGATAGATGTTATTTTTGACGCGATATATTGCATCATTTCGGATGCTTAACTCTAGTTCGGCGATCCCAGAGCTGAATTGATGAATGATACAACATCAAAATTCCAAGGAATCATTCCTGCAGAGCTCGCTGATGCTCTCAGAACGAAACGTTGCATTTTGCTCGTCGGTGCGGGGCTATCGGCTCAGGTGAGCCGCTCTGACGGATCGCCTTTGCCCAACTGGTCAGACCTTTTGTCGGAGTTCCTGGACTGGGCCATCTCGCGCCAGGTACGGTTCTGGGGTGACCCTGAGGACATACGGGCGATGATCCAGAAAGGTAACTTGCTAATGGCCGCCCAAGAACTTCAAGATCGCCTCGGTACTCCTGCAGTTGGTGAGTTCCTCGATCAAGTATTTCGGGGCGGCGCGGTGTTGCCATCAAGCGGGCACCGAATGCTTCCGCGGATACCATTTCGCGCAGTGCTTACAACGAACTATGACTCACTGATCGAAGGCGCGTACAGCATCGAGAGCGGTGGCAGTCTTCCGCCAGTATGGACACAGGAAGACTTATTGTTTCGTCCCTCACCACTTCGAGGATCTGGATTCTTCATTTTCAAAATTCATGGGCACTTGGATCGCCCGAACTCTGTAGTGCTCGGAAGCCGAGACTACCAGGATCTTCTCTTCCGAACGCCAGGCTACCGCCAATTCCTGGAAACGTTATTCGCAACGCACACCGTGCTTTTCGTCGGATTCGGTGGATCGGATCCGAACCTCGATGGGGTACTCGATCGACTCGCTTCGATATATTCCCGTACACTGGATCTTCACTTCATTCTTCTACCTGCAAATCGTCTCAATACCACCGAAAAAAGGCGGCTCGCCCTAGATCGTCGGCTGGAGGTCATCGAGTACGAGCCCGACAGTAGTCACTCCCAGGTAGGTGCATTCTTGCGTGAATTGGCTACCCAAGTCGAGCGGGGACCTACACCAGAGGCCGAGAGCGCGAGGAAATCGAATCAGCTCACTGTCTTCATAAGCCACGCTGTAGCGGATGCGGACATAGTTCAAGCGATCTCCGGAGTCTTGAGGGATCACGGCTATGTACCCTGGGTTGCGGATGCGGAGCTGCTGCCTGGAGACAATATCGGTCAGACAATTTCGGAGGGGATTGCCGCAGCTGATGTGTTCCTTGTAATTCTTTCGAGCGACTCCCTAGAATCACGGTGGGTCCACCTAGAGATGGAAGCTGCGGTACTTCGTGAAGTTGAGAAACGAGTGGTCGTTGTGCCGATCGTTATCGGAGATGTTGAACCGCCGCTATTTCTTCAGAACAGATTCTATCTGCGCCTTCAGCCCGGCTTTTCTAGGGATGCGCTTGATCCTCTATTGCGTTCACTCCAGCGAATCAATGCCGACCGACGATCATACCGGATTTGACGACCTGCCGAACAGCGTCATTCGTGTGCACGAGGACGTTCGATAGGTCGAAGAAGGCGGATGTTTCATGAAAAATAAAAAAGAGTACTCAGCACTCAGCAAGGGATCAGGTCTTGTGATACTACAAACAGTAATCTAATCTACGTGATATTGAGATCTGGAAATTGACAATGGCAAGTCATTAAGAATCCAGGAATTGCAGCAGCCTACCAAACAGACGACTACACAATGAAAGTCATTGCGGATGAATTTGGTGTGCATTATGCTACTGCCAGTCGAATTATTAAAAAAGCGGAGATATGATGTTTTGTTTCAAGACCTGACCCCAATCGCCTAACCTCCCATTAATAAGGGCAAAACATATGGAACAACTCGATCGTATTACCCAGCACCCTGATATCATGGGTGGTAAAGCATGTATTCGGGGTATGCGTGTCACAGCCGGTATGATCGTGGGTCAAATTGGCGCGGGCCGCAGCATCGATGAAATTCTTGCCGACTATCCCTACCTTGAGCGTGAAGATATCATGCAAGCATTGCGTTATGCCGCATGGCGGGCAGAGGAGCGTGAAGTTATATTAGTTTCTTCATGAAACTGCTCATTGACATGAATTTGTCACCGCGTTGGGTCGATGTACTGATTAACGCAGGCTTTGAGGCAGCGCACTGGTCTGTACTGGGCGCATACAATGCATCGGACAGTGAAATAATGGCTTACGCCAAGGCTAATGAGTATATCGTTCTTACACACGACTTGGATTTCAGCACTATATTGGCAGCAACGCATGGTGAAAAACCCAGTGTAGTGCAAATCCGTGCCAATGATGTTAACCCTGGCGTTATAGGTTACACGAGTGATCGCCGCGCTGCGGCAAATGTCCAGTGATTTGGCTGATGGTGCATTGCTAACTGTTGACACTAGTCGTACTAGAGTGAGACTGCTTCCACTCCGCTCCAAGCTATTGAATGATATATATTGAAATCGATTACTCATATCAATTTATGATGGATTTGGCACCAGATCCAAAGCCTTTGTCTGAGATTGTAGCGCAATACACAATACACGTACGGGGTCAGAGCTTGTGATATTACTATTACAAATAGTGATCTAATCTACGTGAATTGAGATCTGGAAATTGACAATGGCAAGAACATTAAGAATTCAGAAATTGCAGCAGCCTACCTAACAGGCGACTACACAATGAAAGTCATTGTGGGTGAATTTGGTGTGCATTATGCTACTGTCAATCGAATTATAAAAAAGCTGAGATATGATGATTTGTTTCAAGGCCTGGCCCCAATTGCTCCACAGATAGGCGCGACTGGTGTGGGGGAGATTCATGCAAATATAAAAAATAAAACCCATTGGAGTATCAAATGAAAAAAACTTTAATAATAATAGGCGGATTAATTTGTTTTAATGCAAGCGCATCACCAAGCTACACATTTATTGATTTAAACATGTTAGGTGAGTCTTACAGCACAGCATACTCGATTAACAATTCAAACCAAATTGGCATGATACAAGGCGTTGCAACCCCAATTCCTTCGGGCGGCTTTTCTATAGAACTCATACCGGCAGTATGGGAGAATTCTTCTATAGCGCTTGCTTCTCAGGGGAATAGATACGATAGCCAAATTTACAAGATTAATGATTCCGGACAAGTGCTAATAAATACATTTTCATCAGGAACAAAGAATGGAGCAATATGGGAAACAAGCAATAATACAATAACAATCCTAAAGACTGAAGAGTTCAGTGGTGGAGTTACAGCCTGGGATATAAATAATTCTGGGCAAACTGTTGGATCAATAGGTGCAAGTGCTGTCACATGGGTAAATAAAGATGCAATACCAATTGATATTGCCCAGCCAAACGATTTCTAGACCATATCTATAAACAATAACGGGCAAATGGCTGGTGGGGCATACTTTAATGGATCTCAATATCAACATGCCGCAATTAAGGATGGAAATAATTTTATCGACCTGGGAACGCTAGGCGGGAATAACAGTTATGCGGCAGATATCAGCGACACTGGATATGTTGTCGGCGAATCACAAAGAGCTAATGGAAATTACGCAAATTTCTTGTGGGACGGCGACAGTATGAGGTTACTACAGTGGATACCGGGGATTGGGGGCAGTAATTTTGTATTTGATGTAAATAATCTTGGACAATCTGTTGGGATGTCGCAAGCAGCTAATGCATCTCAGTACGCAACATTATGGAACGGGGTGAAAGCTTATGATCTTAATGATTTCTTATCTCAAGACGAGAAGGATTCCGGTTGGGTTTTAACAAGCGCTTATGGTATCAACGATAATGGATTTATAGTAGGTGCCGCTTTAAATACTATTGACACGGAACGAATTATCCGCGAACTTTAAGGGGCGAAATGTGTC
>CADEDJ010000030.1 GCA_902826055.1 uncultured Nitrosomonas sp.
GATTCAGTTCAGTTTGCTAAAAAAGTCCTTGACCAAGGATCTGAAGAACTAATCCGAAAAGTAGACGCTGGTGAAATAGGCTACAGCAAAGAAGAAATAGCAGAAATCCTTTCTGTATCAAAGCGGATGGTGAGTAATTACCTAGGCGATATAGACAAGCAAATCCGCGAGGACAGGAAAGAAACAATCCGTTCAATGTATTTGCAGTGCTATACGGCTGAGGAAATCGCTGAAAAGATAGGCGTATCTAAGCAAACGATGTCAGAAGAAATAGCACTTTGTACGGAAATGGAAATGACTTCCAAAACCGGACAAACTGCCAATTTTCAAGATGATTTTGATCCGCCTATTTATAACCGGTTCTCATATGGAAAAGTTACAAACACCCATTGATTTTGCGCGGTTACAAAACGGTTACAATTATTAAAAAATAAAAAAGCACTTATGATTTTTTATCTCTAAGTGCTTGTATTTATTGGTGGCCAAGGGCGGAATCGAACCACCGACACAAGGATTTTCAGTCCTCTGCTCTACCGACTGAGCTACTTGGCCATTTGAGAAATGACAGGAAAAAACACAAACCCGACTATTGAATTGCAATAAGATTTTCGATGAGTTGGCGCGCCCGGCAGGATTCGAACCCACGACCCCTTGGTTCGTAGCCAAGTACTCTATCCAACTGAGCTACGGGCGCTAAGTATACGCTAATTAATTCCAGCTTACTTGATAAAAATTCCTAAATTATATCAGACTGAAGCAATAACGGAATTCAAACTTATGCGATTGTAACTGTATTTGATACTTTTAAACTGCAAATGATCAAGCCGAATGCTTACTCTTCAAATAATCACAATTTCATTTTGCGGGGCGATAATGGTGTATTTATCAATTATTGTCAAGAGACCTTTGCAAAAGGCTCCAAGTTTTGAGAAAAGATTGCAAATTGTTCCTGTTCGTGCGGTTTTTTTTTGGAGCTTTTGTACGACTTGACTGAAGAACGTTATTGCACGGCAAATGACCGGGTTTTTGCCGATCCCGCATTGTTTTTCCAGATGCAGTTGATAGTTATTTATTTGAGACTGATTTAACCTAAAACCTTTAAAATTAGCTAATCAAAGAAATAGGTATATTGACTTTGTTAACTTCGGTGAAGATATAGGCATTAAATTGAAATGCCATCATTCACGATGTTAGGAACGAATAATAGAGATTATCCATATTCGATTCCTGAGGGATTCTCCCTAATTTTTTATACTATCATAGGTATTTTTATGAATTATCGTTTGACGTTTTTTATTATCTTGGTCGCGTTAGCTGTTTCAGCGTGCAGTGCTGTACCTACTAAACAATCGCTTCCTGGCAAAAAACCTGAAAGACCGGCGGGGCCTTTGCCGCAAAGTGCAAAACCCAAATACAATCTGACCGGCTATCCGGTAAATACTCAGCAGGGTTATATTGACGGTTGTGAGACGGCAAAAAAAACCAGTTGGGCTTTCAAGGATTTGAATCGCTATGAAAAGGACGGGCAATATCGAATGGGTTGGGATGATGGATTTGATATGTGCAAGATGCAGAAATAATGATGTTGATTAATTAAGATTCATCACTACGCTTGAAATAATTAAAGTTATTGGGTACTTCTAATTTTAATCAATACTGACGTAACGAGATGCTCTCTTTCTTTTTCAACATCGCTCTGTTAGTTTTGTTGAGCGTGCTATCGGCCAATGTATTGGCTCACAAATTACCTGAGACTGTTAAGCAAAAGTTGCAGCAATTGGCTATTCCAGAGCCGGCAATCAGTGTGTATGTGCAGGAGATCGGTAAAAATCAACCCATCATAGCAGTTAATGCAGACGCGGCAATGAACCCCGCTTCAGTAATGAAATTGCTCACAACTTATGCTGGACTAGAGATATTGGGGCCCGCATTCACTTGGCCAACGATGCTCTATGCGAATGGCAACATGGTTGATGGCGTCTTGCACGGCGATTTGATTATCAAAGGGTATGGGGATCCCAAGCTTGATCTTGAAAATTTCTGGTTATTGATTCACCGCTTGCGCCAAACCGGATTGCATGAAATCATGGGCAATCTGATTCTGGATCATACGCATTATGATATTCCGCGTAGTGACCCGGGAGAATTCGATGGTCAGCCTTACCGTACCTACAACACACTTCCGGAAGCTTTATTAGTCAATTACCGGACTTCTACGATTCACTTTTTTCCACAACCAGATAAGAATTCGATTCGTGTTGCCGTTGATCCGCTGCCGGAATCGTTACATATACAAAATAACTTAAGATTGACGCAAGGCGCATGCGGTGATTGGCAAAACCTGTTATCGATTGATGTCCTCCTGGCGGATAAAGATACTAATAAGCGATTTACGATAGTATTAAACGGAAATTTCTCTAAACAATGCGGAAAACAATCGGTCATGTTGAGCCTGCATGATAGTGCGATCTATACGCGCGATCTATTCAAGCATTTGTGGATGCAACACGGCGGGGTATTTCATGGCGATGTGATTGAGGGACCTACACCGCAAGGATTGGCGCCCTTGAAAGTTTATCAATCCCCGCCGCTGACGGATATCATTCGTGGTATCAATAAATTCAGCAATAATATCGCCGCACGCCAATTGTATTTAACGTTGGGCACGGGTAACGTGGTTAGCAATAATTCTCCGGCGACGCTGGCCAAATCTGATGCGGCTATACGGCAATGGCTGGCATCCAAGCAACTAAATTTTCCGGAATTGATCATTGAAAATGGCTCCGGATTATCACGCAATGAGCGGATCAGCGCGCGGCATATGGGACAGTTGCTGCTAGCCGCTTTTAACAGCGCGGTAATGCCGGAATTTATATCATCGTTGCCGATTGCAGCGGTGGACGGGACTTTAAAAAATCGTTTTATCGATTCCCCGGTTAAAGGCCTGGCACATATGAAAACCGGTGCGTTAAACAATGTTCGAGCACTCGCCGGTTATTTGCTGGATCACAAAGGACGGCGCACGGTGATCGTTTTTTTTGTTAATCACGACAAAGCGGGGCAATCGCGAACTGCAATGGATGCGTTGGTGCAATGGGTTTATAGCCGGCCCTAAGACGTACTTGCAATAAACTGCAATGTGCATGCTTATTACTTCGGCTTTTATTCTCTCAATTCATGCTCCGCTATCAATTCAGTCCACATTCGGGATATTTGTCCCGAAAAAATTTGTAATAACATAAATATTAGGGACAAATGACTTCTATTGTGTTGATGAGTACTTTGTTATAGTACGCGATTTAAATAAAAGCTCATTGGACAAATCCATCATTTCTAAATTTGTCTAGTCTATATAGCCTTGTATTAATTTTGCTGTAGTAAAAAAGTGCTTTTTTTCATAATACCAATATTTCGAGGTGCAAAAAATGGCAATTACATGGGAAGAAATAAAAAGTCATATTGATTTCCCATCGATATATCTTAACTCCTATCTCTACTTAGAACCGGGTGATGCTGATAACCTTCTACTTCCAGATCGGAATTTCTCAGCAATTGAAAAAGATAAAATTCTAGAATCACTTCATCAGTTATTTGATAATTCTCCTACCGCTCAAGCTGAACTTTCTAGTTACTTTACCCCCAATATATTCGGTATTACAAATGATCTTAATATTTACCCAAATGCAGCAAAAAAAGGAGTTTGGACAAAAACAGATAATATATTTTTAGATTTTGACTACATATTAACAAATCCTATTCCGGGAAACTACCTTACTCTATTAGGAACGATATCATCGTACCATTTAGGTTCAGTTATATATCACGAGTTTTTGCATGTATCTGACAATAAATCTGCGAAAGCTCCTCCCCCTGTTGAGGTTTTAAATCGGAATAATCTTGAAGCTATTAGAGCGGCATATAGCGATCCCTATTTCGATCATCTAGGTAGTGTTGTTTCTCGAACTAATATAGTGATGAGTGAAGTTGGTGAGAAACCACGTGGAAGTTATGCTGGAATGCGTCACTTAAACGACACCGTAATTAAAGATTATATAGTTAGTTTGGAAGAAAAAATTTCTGGCCGTTATTATGACCAAGCAATTTTATTACTAACCGGAGAACCTGTAGCCACCTTTATTTCCGATGGAAGAATTATTGATGGATCTCCTTCCAGAGATTTAATCATATCTCTACAAGAAAGCAATAACATAACCACAGGTGGTGGAGATGATGTTGTCGTAGGTGGCTTCGGAAATGATACCGTCAATGGTGGCAGTGGTGTGGATTATCTTATCGGCCGTGACGGTAACGATACTTTCAATAGTGTCGGCTTTGGCGATGTGATTGCTGGTGGCGCTGGAATTGATACCGCTGTATTAGACTTGACCAGTCAAATCACAGGTGTGACAGTTAATCATCTTGCGGGTGTTGGCGCCGGTGCGGCGTGGACGGGCGTGGAGTACGTTGGGGGTATGCTTGGTCAGGGCGACGATAACGTTACAGCCGGCATGCAACTGACTCGTATTGATGGCTATACGGGCACTGACACTTTGACGCTGGATTATTCCGGGGTACTGCCGGATGGGCGTACTGCGACGCGACTCGATTTTGGTTACTTGTGGGCCAGCAATAATGAGTACGTTTATCTGAGCGATGGGACAAGTCCTTGGTTTGATCTTGCCTCTTTTGAGCGTTTCAATATCATCGCTACGGCGGGTAATGACACTATTACAGGGGGTGTGGCTGGCAACACCTTATTCGGTAAAGATGGTGATGACGCACTTACCGGTGGCGCAGGTGTGGATGTACTCGATGGTGGTAACGGTAATGACACACTTTCCGGCCTTGCGGGTGTGGATACTCTGAATGGTGGTGACGGTAACGACACACTAAACGGTGGTGCTGATACGAGTGCCGATGTTCTGAACGGTGGTGCGGGTAACGATACCTTCAATAGTGTCGGCTTTGGCGATGTGGTTACCGGAGGAACCGGGATCGACACAGCTGTATTAGGCTTGACCAATCAAACTGCGGGCGTGACAGTTAATCATCTTGCGGGTGTTGGCGCCGGTGCGGCGTGGACGGGCGTGGAGTACGTTGGGGGTATGCTTGGTCAGGGCGACGATAACGTTACAGCCGGCATGCAACTGACTCGTATTGATGGCTATACGGGCACTGACACTTTGACGCTGGATTATTCCGGGGTACTGCCGGATGGGCGTACTGCGACGCGACTCGATTTTGGTTACTTGTGGGCCAGCAATAATGAGTACGTTTATCTGAGCGATGGGACAAGTCCTTGGTTTGATCTTGCCTCTTTTGAGCGTTTCAATATCATCGCTACGGCGGGTAATGACACTATTACAGGTGGTGTGGCTGGCAATACCTTATTCGGAAAAGATGGTAACGATACACTTACCGGCAGTACGGGCGTGGATGTACTCGATGGCGGTAATGGCAACGATGTTCTGAACGGTGACCAAGGCAATGACACCCTGATCGGATGGGCCGGAGTGGACACGATGATCGGTGGATTGGGTGATGACATCTATCTTGTCGAAAATACGGGCGATGTGGTTACTGAGAATCTCAACGCGGGTACGGATACGGTCAGTAGCCGGTTGGCGTATACGCTGCCTGCTCATGTGGAAAACCTTACTCTGACCGGTACTGAGGTAATCAATGGTACGGGCAACGATCTGAATAACGTGATCACTGGTAATAGTGCTGCCAATCAGCTCAATGGGCAGGCCGGCAACGATACGCTCAATGGTGGTGGCGGTGATGATACGCTGACGGGCTGGTCCGGAGCCGATACCATGATTGGCGGGGCGGGGAATGATACTTATCTTGTCGAGAATGTGGGCGATGTGGTTACTGAGGCGCTCAACCAAGGTGTAGATACCGTTAGCAGTCGGTTGACGTATACGCTGCCTGCCAATGTGGAAAATCTTACATTAACCGGGACAGCGGTGATCAACGGTACGGGTAACGGTCAGGCGAATAAAATTACCGGCAATTCGGCGGCCAACCAGCTCAATGGCGGCGCCGGCAATGATACGCTTGATGGCGGTGCAGGTATCAATGTGCTGACAGGTGGAACAGGCAACGATATTTTTAAATTTACTACCAAAGGTCATGTAGATAGGATTACCGACTTTAATGTCTTGAATGACACCTTTCAACTTGAAAATTCTGTTTTTACAGCGTTTACAACAGCAGGGATTTTGGCTGCCACTCAGTTCAGGATTGGTACACAAGCACTGGATGCCGATGATTTCGTAATTTATAACAATGCAACTGGGGCATTACTATATGATGCCAATGGTAATGGTGCAGGTGCTGGAGTACAAATCGCCACCCTGAGTGCCGGCCTGGCAATAACGAATGCGGACATTGTGGTGATTTGAGTCAATAGTGGAGAAAGTTTTGATGGAAGGTGAATAAAACAATAAGAGCCGGTAGTTCTTGTCAATCATGATTAAGTCAGACAATTCTATAGTGCATGGATGCAGTGATAGGGGAGGTATGACCGGCAAAAAAATTCCCTTGTTGGAATTAGGACTATTGCTTCAAAATTTTTTTCAGCGTAGAGTTTCACATCAAAGTAGGCTATCTATTTTGAAGTCAGTTGGTATCCATCCATAAACTTTAGAGGGAGCACACAATATGATGAATGAATATAAATCTCTTGCTGCACAGCATTTGACGGGCAACGTGCAAATTTCCAAACCTGCATCGCCAAATCCGGTGACATTTGAGTCACCTGCCTCTGAGGTAATGACGGATTTGCGTAACATACAGGCAGCCATTATCTCACCTGCGATCACAATGGAAGTTGCCAATACTTATATGATGCAACGGGGTATTCGCACATTGCTGGTAATGAATGATGATAATTTTTTGGCTGGAATTATTACGGCAACCGATATTTTAGGTGAAAAACCTATGCGCTTCATTCAAGAAAGAGGTGTTAAGCATAATGAAATTCTAGTAAGAGATATCATGACACCATTGGACAAATTGGAAGCGATACCATTAGAAGAAGTGATACACGCTAGAGTCGGCAACATTGTTGCCAGTTTGCGCGAGAGCGGGCGGCTGCATGCATTAGTGATCGATGATAATACTATCGGATTACCCAGGATTTGCGGCATTTTTTCTTGGACTCAGATTGAGAAACAGCTTGGGACCGTTATTCCACAAAATAATGTGGCTAGAAGCTTTGCAGAAATTGAATCGACATTGATTGCAAGTTAATAAAACGATATTTAAGCCAGCTAAGAGACTTATTTTAGCTGGTTTATTTTCAGGGAAGTTTTCAGATTTTACTGTCTAGGCCATTTTCAGCAATTTCTGCTGCACGCAGCAACGCTTTGGCTTTATTCTGTGTTTCAATCCATTCGTTTTGTGGAATTGAATCGGCAACGATTCCCGCGCCTGCCTGAACGTGTAATTGCCCATTTTTGATAACGCCAGTGCGAATCGCGATAGCCAGATCCATATCGCCATTAAATCCTAAGTAACCGACCGCTCCAGCATAAATACCACGTTTGGAAACCTCCAGTTCATCAATGATCTCCATCGCACGAACTTTAGGAGCGCCACTAACCGTGCCTGCCGGAAAAGTAGCACGCAATACGTCGATAGCCGACAGTTCTGGTTTTAATTGACCTTCCACATTGGAAACGATATGCATCACATGAGAATAGTTTTCTATTTGCATTTTTTCTGTGACTTTTACACTTCCAGTTTGTGCGACGCGTCCGATGTCATTGCGACCTAAATCCATCAACATGACATGTTCGGCGATTTCTTTCGGGTCGGCCAGTAAATCTGCTGCAAGTTCGGCGTCTTCCAGAGGATTTTTGCCGCGAGGCCGTGTACCTGCAATGGGACGAACAGTCACTGTATTATTTTCGAGACGTACTAATATTTCTGGTGAAGCGCCGACAATGTGAAAATCATTTAAATGATAGAAAAACATATAAGGGGAAGGATTGAGACTACGCAGTGCTCGATAGAGTGATAGTGGAGAGGCGCTAAAAGGTTTGCTGGTACGCTGTGATAAGACAACTTGCATGATATCGCCGTCATAGATATAGCGTTTTGCCCGCTCAACTGCCGCTTTGAAATCAGTTTCTGGGAATTCACAAGTAGCGGCGGTGGAGGTAACGGCTTGTTCAATGGGGATCGCAACGGGTTGACGCAGCTTCGCCAGCAAAATCTTCAGGCGATCACACCCCAGTTGATAAGCATTCTCCTGCTGCGGATTGACATAAACAATCAAATACAATTTGCCGGAAAGATTATCCACGACCACTAGCTCTTCCGACAGCAACAATAAAATATCCGGTGTATTTAAAGTATCCGGTTTTTCATGTCCGGCCAGTTTGTGCTCGATGTAACGTACGGTATCATATGAGAAATAACCGGCCAAGCCGCCGCAGAATCGGGATTTTTCTGCTGGGCATGGGGCTGCTTTGAATCGCGCCAAATAAGATTCGATAAAAGCCAAAGTGTCAGTAACCGTAACGGTATCAGATGTATCATCGGTGATCGTAGTGACGCTTTTGCCCCGAACTTCAATACGCGTGGCAGCAGGTAAACCGATAAACGAAAATCGGCCAAAGCGCTCCCCGCCTTGTACTGATTCCAATAAATAAGAATAAGGCTGATTAGCCAGTTTTAAATAAATGGATAAAGGGGTATCTAGATCGGCAAAGGTTTCTAGCATTACCGGGATACGGTTATAACCTTCACGTACGAGTTGATTAAATTCTGCTTCGGTCATTTTTAGCTGATTAAGATAGCTTCTTAACTAGTTTTGACGCATCTAACAAAGAATCTACAATAGAATCGCAATCGAGTTCATACACATTGCGTCCTTCGTTATAACCGTAAGTTACGCAGAATACATGACATCCAGCAGCCCTGGCTGCTATAGCGTCATTTAATGAGTCGCCTATGAGTAAAGCTTCATGTGGATGGACATTGAAATGCTTACAAATATGCAGCAATGGCATAGGATCAGGTTTCTTCTTTGGTAAACTGTCACCTGACAGTATGATTTCAAATTGATCATACAAATGCGTTGCATGTAAGAGCGGCAATGTAAAAGCTTCTGCTTTGTTAGTGATGCAAGCTAACTTGAAACCTGCTTGCTGCATAGCCTTGATGCCTTCCAAGACACCCGAGTAAGGGCGAGTATTAACGCTTAAATTATTGGCGTAATGTTTCTCATAAATAGGCAATGCTTTTGCAAATAAAGCGCTATCAGGTTCACCGTCGAGCTGTCCGGTTAATGTGCGTTTTACCAGTTTCTGAATGCCTTTGCCAATGTACGAGCAAATGGTTGACGTCGATTGTTCCGGCATTCCCAAATCTTTTAACATCAAATTTGCAGATAGCGCGAGATCGTCGGCTGTATTGAGCAGCGTACCGTCCAAATCGATCATGATCACTTTTACTGCGAGTGGAAATTCAATCTCTTTTTCAGAAGTACGCGGTTTACTAGAAAGACTATGATTCATTTAAAATAATTAGGAAATAATAATAAGTCGCAGGATTAGAGCAATGGCTTATACTGTGGTTGCTAATTCAGCACGAAATGCAGCCAATATGGTGTCATATCGGTGCGGATCAGTATCTTTTCCAGCTTGATAAATTGCTGATCCTGCGACAAAAGTGTCGGCGCCGGCACGAGCTATTTCCGCGATATTATCAACTTTAACACCCCCATCAATTTCCAACATAATGTCTTTACCGCTTGCATCAATGCGTTGTCTGACAGCACGTAGTTTGTTCAAAGCTTCTGGAATAAATTTTTGCCCGCCAAAACCAGGATTCACTGACATGATTAAAATTAAATCCAATTTGTCGAGTACATGATCCAGATAGTACAGTGGTGTTGCCGGATTGAAAACCAAGCCTGCTTTACAGCCTTGTTCTTTGATCAATCCGATGGTGCGATCGATATGATTAGATGCTTCAGGATGAAATGAAATGATGTTGGCGCCTGCTTTAGCAAAATCAGGAACGATACGATCAACCGGCTCAACCATTAAATGTACATCAATCATTGCATCAGTCACAGGGCGAATAGCTTCGCATACAAGTGGTCCGATGGTAAGATTGGGTACGTAATGGTTGTCCATTACATCAAAATGAATGATATCCGCTCCCGAATCGATAACGGTAGTGATTTCTTCGCCAAGTTTAGCGAAATTAGCGGAAAGAATACTAGGTGCGATGCGATACATGAAATCCTCTCAATAAACAACATAAAGTTGATATTTTAACTGTAAATGACAGGCTGCGCTTAAAAGTGATAAATATTTATCATTTAATTAATCTTAAAAAGTACGCTTTCTTACTTTTTCTTGATACAGTATTCAACTACAAGCGGAAATAAAGATGGTTGAAAATAAAAAATACGAAATTGAGATCAGTATTAGTACGGTATATTTGCCAGAACAATCGGACGAGGATGCTGAGCGGCATGTGTTTGCTTATACGATAACCATTGCAAATATTGGTACTGTAGCGACTCAATTAATCAGCAGGCATTGGATTATCGATAATGGTGATGGTACTATTCAAGAGGTGCGTGGACTGGGAGTGGTTGGCGAACAGCCATTGCTGAAGCCCGGCGATCGTTTTGAGTATACCAGTGGAACAGTAATTTCCACACCTGTGGGATCGATGAAAGGCAGCTATCAGATGGCAGCAGAGGATGGTGTTCACTTTAATGTTTCTATACCGGAATTCATCCTCAGCGCACCGAGGATTCTGCATTAAATGGTTTGCATATCTCATTTGCTTTGATGTTTGGTTTTTTATAATTACCAGAATTCAAATGACCGGTAAACTGTTCTTAATTCCAGTTCCGATTAGTATGGGCGATATTTCTTGGGTATTGCCGGCGATAGTACAACAGCGTGTGGCTGAGATTGCTCATTTTGTTGTTGAACATCCCAAGACTGCAAGGCAATTCTTAAAGCAGATAAACTCTAAATTTTCATTGCGAGATTTAAGTATGCAGACATTGAATGAGCATACTTCAGATAAAGATCTGCTAAGTTTTTTAAGTCCATTATTTGCTGGAAATGATGTAGGTTTGTTATCCGAAGCAGGTTGCCCCGCTGTGGCTGATCCTGGTGCCGGATTGATCCGTTTGGCCCATAAAAATGCTATTACAGTGATACCGCTGGTGGGGCCGTCATCAATTTTATTGGCATTAATGGCGTCGGGTTTGAATGGCCAACATTTTGCCTTTCAGGGTTATTTACCAATTGACAATACTGCACGTACGAAAAAAATAATAGAACTGGAGAAATTATCAATTAATCAAGATCAGACACAGATATTTATCGAAACACCTTATCGCAATCAGAAACTAATCGAGCAATTGGTCGCAATCTGCGCTGACAATACTGATTTGTGCATTGCCAGTTACTTAACTTCGTCACACGAGAAAATTACGACAAAATCTATCAAAGAATGGCGCAATTCTTTACCTGATATAAATAAACTGCCCGCCATTTTTTTATTACACGGATAAATGTGATTTTATTGTGTCTAACTAGGCTTTTTTTGAATAAACTCTATTTTATAGCCGTCCGGATCTTCGATAAATGCAATAATAGTGGCGCCATGCTTCATGGGGCCTGCTTCACGTGTTACCTTTCCTCCAGTTTTTTTAGTGTTTTCACAGGCTTGATATGCGTCATCTACTTCGATGGCAATATGCCCAAATCCTTCTCCCAGGTTATAGGATATAGTATCCCAATTGTGCGTCAATTCTAATACAGCGCCATCCGCTTCATCTTGGTAACCTACAAAAGCCAAAGTAAATCTACCATCAGGATAGTCTTTGCGGCGCAGTAATTTCATACCCAATACCTGCGTATAAAACGTAAGTGATTTTTCGAGATTACCGACTCTCAGCATGGTATGTAGGATACGCATTTATATTTTTACCATTTCAAAATCTTCTTTACGAGCGCCGCATTCAGGGCAAGTCCAATTAATCGGCACATCTTCCCAGCGTGTGCCCGGTGCAATGCCTTCATCCGGAGATCCCAACGCTTCATCATAGATATAGCCGCAAATTAAACACATATAACGATTGTACTCGCGATTCTCTTCGGTAGGCATGATAGATAGCAATTTCCTTTTAGTTTTAGGTTAAAATGATATTTTACGGTATTAATGTATGTTACAGCCACCCCCAAGCGTACTTTCTTTTGCAGGTCATGACCCGAGTGGAGGTGCAGGTTTGCAGGCCGATATGTTGGCCATTGCCAGCATGGGATGTCATCCTCTGTCAATCGTAACAGCCATCACCATTCAGGATACTACCGGAGTGAATGATGTAATGCCTTTGGATGCCGAGTGGGTTGCCGATCAGGCCAGGGCCGTATTAGAAGATATGCCTGTTCATGCGTTTAAAATGGGTTTATTGGGTAGTATTGAAATTATCGCTGCTATTGCAGAAGTGATTTCAGATTATCCGCATATTCCTGTGGTCATGGATCCCATACTGACATCGGGCCGAGGCGATGAATTAGCCAGTGAAGCAATGATTGATGCGATGGGTAAATTATTGCTGCCGCAAGTTACCGTACTAACACCCAATAGCTTAGAGGCAAGACGTCTCGCTCAGCAAGAAGATGATAATCATGACATCGCGCTGGGTTTTGGGCTATGTGCACAGCGAATACTCAAAATGGGATGCGAATATGTATTGATAACGGGCACCCATGAGAACACTATCCATGTGGTTAATACACTGTTTGATACAAATGGTATTGTACGCGCTGATGAATGGGAAAGACTTGAAAATACTTATCATGGTTCAGGATGTACTTTAGCGTCTGCGATAGCTGCTTCATTAGCTAATGGATTATCCATTGATGAAAGTGTATTGGAAGCGCAGGATTACACGTGGCGTACGTTACAGGCCGGATTTCGTCCCGGGATGGGGCAATATATTCCTAATCGGCTTTTCTGGGCTCAAGGCAGTGAAAATGCGGATAGCCAAAAGGATTAATCATTGACAAGCTATAAAATAAGCGGTTTGTATGCAGTTACCCCAGATCTTGAGAATACAAATGCGCTACTGAACAAATCACTGCAGGTGCTGGCTGGCGGCGTGCAACTCATACAATATCGTTGTAAATCGGCAGATAAGAATTTACTGAAGGAACAAGCGGTGTCATTGCTGCAGTTGTGTAGAAAATATGAAATCCCGCTAATCATTAATGACCATCTTGACTTAGCTGTGGAAATTGGCGCGGATGGCGTGCATGTAGGTCAGAATGATTTGCCGGTTGCTTTTGTGAGAAAACGATTAGGGCAAGGTAAAATTGTCGGTGCTTCATGTTATAACAATTTAAATTTGGCGTTTCAGGCTGAAAAAGAAGGTGCTGACTATGTTGCTTTTGGTGCTTTTTTTTCGTCATTAACTAAACCGGATGCGGTAGCGGTTTCTATGAACTTGATGGATCAGGCGAGTAAGCAGTTAGCTGTTCCAATTGTCGCAATTGGGGGTATCCGATTAAACAATGCGAGTTCTGTCATTCAGCGCGGATGTGCGGCAATTGCTGTTTGTAATGATTTGTTTCATGGAGATAATATCAAAGAAAAAACAACACAATATACGCAATTGTTTGCAAAATTTTCATAACAAACCATAACTATCAATTTTTATAAGAGTAATCAAATGACTTCACGAAATCACCAATTATTTGAGCAGTCTCAGCAATATATTCCAGGGGGAGTTAATTCTCCTGTGAGAGCATTTAAATCAGTGGGGGGCGATCCCGTTTTTTTTCAACGTGGAAAAGGCGCTTATTTTTGGGACGCGGACGGTAAATCTTACATCGACTATGTCGGATCGTGGGGGCCGTTAATCTTGGGGCATGCTCATGCAGATGTAGTTAAGGCGGTTCAGGATGCTGCACAAAACGGCCTGACGTTTGGTGCGCCGACAGAAGCGGAGCTGGAAATTGCGAAATTGATTTGCCAACTTATTCCGTCTATTGAACAAGTCAGATTGGTAAGTTCTGGAACAGAAGCCGGTATGAGTGCAATTCGGCTTGCGCGCGGTTTTACGGGTAGAAGTAAGATTATCAAATTTGAAGGTTGTTATCATGGCCACGATGATTCGTTGCTGGTTAAGGCAGGCTCCGGTGCGCTAACATTTGGCAATCCAAGTTCGGCAGGCGTTCCGCCAGAAACAGCCGGACATACCATTGTTTTAGATTACAACGATGTAGCCAGTATCGAAAAAGCATTTAATCAATGGGGACAGGAAATTGCTGCGGTTATTGTCGAACCGGTTGCGGGTAACATGAATCTGGTAGCACCTAGCGAGAATTTTCTTGCTCGGTTGCGGACATTATGCACGCAAAGTGGCAGTGTGTTGATATTTGATGAAGTTATGACAGGATTTCGTGTTGGTCTTGGGTGTGCACAAGGGCTTTATAAGATTACACCCGATTTGACAACGTTGGGTAAAGTCATAGGCGGAGGTATGCCGATGGCTGCATTTGGAGGACGCCGGGATATTATGCAATGTTTGGCGCCACTGGGACCCGTTTATCAGGCGGGTACGCTTTCTGGTAACCCGGTAGCCGTGGCGGCTGGGCTTGCCACACTGAAGCAAGTGCAAACGCCAGGCTTCTATGAACAATTAGAAAATCGGACGCGGCAATTAACCGATGGTATTACGAGTATTGCAAGAAAACAAGGTATTGAATTTTGTGCACAATCTGTTGGCGGTATGTTCGGTTTGTATTTTAAAAAGGATATCCCCACTAGCTTTGCTGAGGTTATGCAGTGTAATAAGGAGGCATTTAATCGATTTTTTCATGCCATGCTGGAAGAGGGCGTGTATTTTGCACCATCAGCATTTGAAGCGGGTTTTGTGTCATCTGTGCATGGAGATGCGGAATTGGATAAGACATTGGCTTCAGCCGAAAAAATATTTAAGCGTTGGTGATTGCGGAAGTCGATACTGGACTTTAAAAAAATAAAAGGCGGAAATTTCCGCCTTTTATTTTTAAAATGTAAATGGTGTGATGACTAGCGCATCGTAGAAATATAAGCTGCAACTGCACGCTTTTCTTGTCCGCTCATGCGAGTGATGACTTTGTGCATCACATCATTATCATTGGCCCGATCGCCGGTATTAAACAGGTTCAATTGAGTTATGGTATATTCTGCATGCTGCCCAGCCAATGCAGGATAACGCGGAGGAATTCCGGAACCATTAGGGCTATGACAACTTGCGCAGGCGGGTACGCCATTACCAATGTTTCCGCCGTGATAAAGTATTTTGCCAGCATCGATCATTTTTTCATCAGCTGGAACTTGACTTGGGCTCGCTTTCTGTTTGGCATAATATTCGCCCAGCTTTTTCATATCTTCCGCTGAAAGTGCTGCAACCATTGAAGACATCACCGCACTGTTACGCATCGGTGGATTGCTTTCACTTGCTTTGAAATCCATTAACTGCTTGGTAATATATTCAGCATGTTGTCCTGCGAGAATAGGATTCATGGGAATAGCGCTATTGCCATCCGCATTATGGCAACCCGCGCATACACCTGCTGCGATTTCTTCAACTGTGGCAGGAGGTGGAGGAGTTGATTCAGCAGTTTCAGTAGTATCTGTTTCGGCTGAGATCGTCGCAGGCAATGCCAACATTAAGAGTAGAACTGCTTTCTTGATTATTTTCATATTTCGTATTCCGTATTTCAAAGGCGTTTAAGTTTAAAATCAGTAGAGTCATTGACAATTTTAACGGTGCATTTTAACAAGGCATACGCGTGTTAACAACAAAATTAAGATAATATCAACATTTAAAATTTTATTTTTCAATGAAAATAATTTTTATTTTGCTCTTGATTATGAATGTTGCGGCTTATTTTGCTGGCGTACAATCGAGACCTTCGCAGAGTAACCGGATACTTTTGCTTAATGAGCTTAATCCTGAAAAAATAGTTCTGTTGCCAAGCGATGAGAATTGCTTCGAATGGGGTAGTTTTCATGAGGAGCAAATAAAATATGCTGAAGCGGTTATTACAGAAATAATTTCTGAACAAAATTATGAGCTTGAAGAAGCTGGCAGCGCCATGATGTATTGGCTCTATGTTCCGCCATTAGCAAACAAGGAAGCTGCGAACCGCATGATCAACAAATTACGCAATATTGGCATTGTCAGTTTTCGGGTAAAAGATAACAATCAATGGAAAAATGCTATTTCCTTGGGCATGTTTGCGAGTGAACAAGAAGCCATGAATCAATTGAAAGAAATTGAAAAAAAAGGAGTTACTGGTGTGGCTATGGAGAATCGTAATGTGCCGCTAAAGAGGGTTATCATTTACAATCCTGCGCAACATGTTAAAGAACAACTACAAAAGCTTACTGAGCAATTTGATGGAACGCATTTAGCGCAAACCAAATGTGAGCGTTTATAATATGCAAAGGTAGGGCATTTGTGTTTCTGCCTCAGCGTCTTGAAGTATGACTGGTAGTGTCAATAATTAATTACAAAAGATCATAATGACGGTTTCGATAAAAACAGCGCAAGAAATTGAAAAAATGCGAGTTGCTGGCAGGCTTGCTTCCGAAGTATTGGATTACATCACGCCTTTTGTTGTGGCTAATGTCACAACTGAAGAGCTGGATTTGCTCTGTCACAACTACATGGTAGATATCCAGAAAACGATTCCAGCTCCACTTAATTACGCGCCCGCAGGTCATTCACCATACCCTAAATCGATATGCACTTCTGTTAACAATCAAATTTGTCATGGTGTTCCAGGGAAAAAGGTATTAAAAAATGGCGATATAATTAATCTAGACATTACAGTAATCGCCAATGGTTATCATGGCGATACCAGCCGAATGTTTTATATTGGTGAGCCATCGATTCAAGCCAGGCGTTTGTGCGAAGTTACATTTGAAGCGATGTGGCGGGGAATTGATGAGATAAAACCGGGAAATCATCTCGGTGATATAGGCAATGCTATCCAGAAACTGGCTGAAGGAGTGGGATACAGTATCGTCAAAGAATTTTGTGGGCATGGCATTGGCGCAAAATTCCATGAAAATCCACAAGTGCTGCATTATGGGCGGCCGGGAACCGGCATGGAATTAAAACCAGGCATGATATTTACCGTGGAACCTATGATTAACGCCGGTAAAGCAGCCATTCGCCATCTTCCTGATGGATGGACGGTTACTACCAAAGATGGCAGCCTATCTGCACAATGGGAACATACGATTCTCGTGACTGAGGATGGTCATGAAGTGCTTACCCTTTCAGCAGGTGCGCCCGCTAAGCCTGTTTATCGTTTTGCAAGCTAAATTTATTATTGGAAAATTTTTGAATCATGATACGAAGTAATCATCGCACGCCTTCTCAAATTCGTCCCGTCACGATCACTCGCCGTTATATCAAGCATGCTGACGGATCGGTTTTGATTGAATGCGGCGACACCAAAGTGGTTTGCACCGCTAGCATTAGTGAGCAAGTGCCGCCTTTTTTGAAAGGTCAAGGGCAAGGTTGGTTAACTGCTGAATATGGCATGTTGCCGGGTTCAACGCATTCCCGTATGCAACGCGAAGCAGCTAAAGGAAAACAATCGGGGCGTACCATGGAAATTCAGCGTTTGATTGGACGTGCATTGCGCGCTGTGGTGGATTTGAATGAACTGGGCGAACGCACGATCCAAATTGACTGCGATGTGATTCAAGCCGATGGTGGAACGCGTACCGCAAGTATTACGGGCGCATTCGTCGCGTTGCACGATGCGGTAGACAAGTTGATTGAGCAGCAATTGATTGAATCTACGCCGATTCTTGATTATGTGGCTGCTACCTCGGTAGGAATTTATCAAGGTTTTCCGGTATTGGATTTAGATTATGCGGAAGATTCTTCATGCGATACGGACATGAACGTGGTGATGACAGGCGGCCTAAAAATTGTTGAGGTGCAAGGGACCGCGGAAGGCAACGCTTTTAGCCGCACAGAATTGGATAACATGTTAGATATGGCGCAATTTGGAATCCAGGAACTGATTACAATTCAAAAAAAAGTGCTGGCTGTGGATACTGCTCATCGTGAGTAAACTGACAAAACTTGTCATTGCCAGCAATAATAAAGGTAAGCTGCGTGAGATTGATGAGTTGCTCGCACCGCTGGCGATCGAGATAATATCGCAATCGCAATTTGATGCCGGTGAAGTCGATGAACCGTACCAGACTTTCGTTGAAAATGCACTCGCCAAAGCCCGTCACGCGAGCCGATGCTCAAATCTACCGGCTCTCGCAGACGATTCCGGCATCTGCGTACAAGTGCTCGGCGGCGCTCCTGGTGTTAATTCCGCGCGTTTTGCCGGAGAACCTAAATCGGATACCCGCAACAACCAGAAGCTAATCGAAGCGCTGCAAGACAAAACCGACCGCCGTGCGTATTATTACTGCGTCATTGTTTTGGTTCGCCACGCCGATGATCCGCAACCAATCATCGTCGATGGCTCGTGGCACGGCGAAATCGTCGATCAGCCGCGGGGCGAAGGCGGGTTTGGTTATGATCCGTATTTTTTTGTACCCGAATTCGGTAAAACTTCCGCCGAATTGACTGCCGCACAGAAAAATCGCATCAGCCACCGCGGTCAGGCACTGGCGCACTTGGTGGACATTTTACGCATCGGGAAATTTTGAAAAGGCGTCAGGCTCGAACCTCAACAAACAAGCTTGAAGAATGCGGTATCGGGATTTGTTGACCTTCTTCTTTAAGGCCCTCAATATGAAACTCGATAGCCTCCTGAATAAGTTGCAGAACTTCTTCCGCTGATTCGCCGGCAGCGATACAGCCCGGAAGATCAGGGACATAGGCGCCAAAGCTTGCCGGACCTTCTTCGATAACAACCATATAACGCATATACACCTCTATTCTCTATTGCTTGAATCCCGCTTGTTTTAACACATTGATGAGCGTGCCGGGCGGAACTGGGGTGTGCATTGCTTGTATCGGATTCTTGATTCTGTACCTCGTAGTGTGCGTTTACCCACTCTGAATTACTTAGATCCATTTTTGTGATGAGCTTATTAGGGAAGCGCTGATTAATTCACTTTCTTGGACTATTACATCATTATAATCAACGACTTGCACGCTAAAAATTCTTGAAAATCGAATAAATCAGTGCTTCCTTAGCCAACATCTGTGCTCGCTAACCTAAATTTATTTAGCAATTCATCCAGAGAATTATCTGGAAGATAATTCAATTTTTTATTATAGGGAAGGCGGTGATAATTTTCGATAGCCCTAGAAATTATCAAAAATGCTTCTAATTTTGGAATAAAGCAAATCTCTTCTTTGTTCCCATCGAAATGCTTAAGCTTGTTTCTTACTTTATTGCTTCTATTTATTATTTGATCGTCATTTTCAACTTTTTTATTCATTGCAGACGCATATAGCTTTGCGAACTCAATGATTGATGATAAAGCGTTTTTTTTATTTTCTTTTTTCACAAATTTACCAAGTATCTCTTCTGCTGCTCCCGCCAAAGTAATAGCCGGTAAATATTCATCATTAAGATAGAGTTTTATTGCGTGAGAAAGGTGTTCTATAGCAATAGCCTTTACATTGTATTTTTTTTCATTCATGTAATTATTATTAACCATGCTAACCTTTTACTTCATTTGATTATATGTGGCTTTGATTTTTTATTACATTGCTGCTGCTCTATATACAATAATAAGCACGCTAGGCACAATACAGACTGACTTAGTGGTGATTAAATCTAAATTTAGGAACTTTAGAATTTCTGAATGTTTGAAAGTATTATTCTTCAGCGAGCTGATAATAGATTGCTAATTACATTTGGTCAATTGCAGAAGCGCTGCTTTATTACCAAAAGGTACATATTTTTATTGATCGCAGTACTTTGTTCAAACTTATTGAACAAATAGGAACCACCAATATTTTAACGCTTCTATGTCGCTCCGAAGTTTCAGCCGTTTATTGCGAAGAGATATTTTATACTGCAGAATATTCTATTGGAATTTCTCCTAACTACAACTATGTTGTAGGATTTCTAGCTGGAGATCAAAATGCTGGAATAATAGGAGTCAGACCTCATTTTTCTCTGTAACCGCGAAGGTGGAATATGGGCTTACTATCAACAGCTAATGTATGGGCGCAATTTAAGCTTGGTATTTACGATATTCGACAAATCACCAAAATTGAAAAAAGGGGCGTTGTTGTTAGTTCTGCGAACTACCGTTACCAGCCGAATGGTGGCATTAGGCACGAACTGACTCCAGATGAATGGTTCCTTTTTGTTTTGCAGTTTTTCCCACGGAATTATTCTGACGACGAAGAGTTCGTCGATCAGGAGTGTTATTACGACTACTTCTCTCCGACTGGGCGACACAGGTCTTCCCTATATAAAATTTTTAAGAATGGGCATGACACAGGTTACATCCTAGATGGGGGTGGAAATAACCGTGGAGATCATTTCTACAATGGATTTCACATCAGTCAATTTGGTATCAGCAAATATGAGTCTATCGTAGAGCATCTCAATACCAATCCGCTTAGCAATACAGACCCTGTGGTTTACGCGGCCATCAAAGTTCTGGCAGATAGGAATGGCTTTAAGAAGACCAAGATCGATTTATCCCGACTACGAAGGGACTGCGAGCTTAATTCGGAGTCATGTGCGCTGTACTTAAAACTGAAAAAATTGATAAAAGACTGTAGGCATATGCAGTTGCAGGAATGAATAAACACAATGGGGCCAGGTCGCGAATCAAGAATATTGTCAATGAATCGCAATAGCAATTCCCCGATACAAATAATCCTCTCCTGGTTTATAAATGACGTGGATCATGTTTATCCACAATATTCCCCATAACATTTGAAATGTAACACATAAACTATCCAAGCTGCTCCCGGTGATACTTCAAATGCCCGTCGATAAACGTACTGATGAAATAATAACTGTGGTCGTAGTCCTGGTGGTAACGCAACGTCAGTTTCTGACCGGCTGCGGCACACGCATTTTCCAGGCGATGCGGATGAAGTTGCTCGGTCAGAAATTGATCATTCAACCCCTGATCTATCAATAATTCAGGAACGCGATGACCTGCGGCAATCAGCGCGGTGGCATCGTACTGACGCCAGCTTTGTTGATCTTCACCCAAATAGTTGTGAAATGCCTTCTGCCCCCATGGACAGCGTATCGGTGCGCAAATCGGTGCGAACGCGGAGACCGAGCGGAATAGTTCGGGATAGCGCAACGCCAAGGTCAACGCGCCGTGTCCGCCCATCGAGTGGCCGAATATGCCAATGCGGTTTGGGTCTGCCGGAAATTGTCCGGTGATGATTTTCTGCAATTCCTGCGTGATGTAGCTTTCCATGCGGTAGTGTTGCGACCAGGGCGCTTGTGTTGCGTCGAGATAAAATCCAGCGCCAGCGCCAAAATCCCAATTGTCGGTTTCGCCGGGAATGTCGGTTTGGCGCGGACTGGTGTCCATCGTGACCAGCATCAAGCCGAGTTCGGCAGCATAACGCTGCGCACCAGCTTTGATCATGAAGGTTTCTTCGGTGCAGGTCAATCCAGCGAGGAAAAACACCACCGGAACGCGTTGGGATTTTGCTTGCGGCGGTTGGTATACGGAAAAGCGCATTGGCAGGCCGATGATGGCCGAAGTGTGCTGGTAGTAGCCTTGAGTGCCGTCAAAACAGCGATGTAGATTGCGGATTTCGAGTGTTGCCACGATCAGTAAATCACTACGGTGCGAATCGATTCCCCGCTTTTCATCAACTGAAAACCGTCATTGATCTTGTCTAGCGGCAAGGTGTGTGTGATCAGCGAATCGATGTCGATTTTGCCTTCCATGTACCAATCGACGATTTTCGGTACGTCGGTGCGGCCGCGCGCACCGCCGAACGCGGAGCCTTCCCATTTGCGCCCGGTGACCAATTGGAACGGCCGCGTACTGATTTCAGCACCGGCTTCGGCAACACCGATGATGATGCTGCGTCCCCAGCCTTTGTGCGTGCATTCCAGCGCCTGGCGCATCACTTTGGTATTGCCGATGCATTCGAAACTGTAATCTGCGCCACCGTCGGTTAGTTGCACCACGGCGTCGACGATATTGGGTACGTCCTGCGGATTGATGAAATGCGTCATGCCGAATTTGCGTGCCATCGCTTCGCGCTGCGGATTGATGTCGATACCGATGATTTTGTCCGCGCCGACCATGCGCGCGCCTTGAATCACGTTCAAGCCGATGCCGCCCAAACCGAACACCGCCACATTCGCGCCCGCTTCGACCTTGGCGCTATAAATGACCGCACCAAGTCCGGTAGTGACACCGCAACCGATATAGCACACCTTGTCAAAAGGCGCATCCTCGCGGATTTTTGCCAATGCGATTTCCGGCACCACGGTGTAATTGGAGAAGGTCGAGGTGCCCATATAATGAAACAATGGTTTGCCGCCAATGGAAAAACGCGATGTGCTGTCCGGCATCAAGCCTTTGCCCTGTGTCGCGCGGATAGCCTGACACAAATTGGTTTTTTTCGATAAACAAAATTTGCATTCGCGACATTCCGGCGTGTACAGCGGAATCACGTGGTCGCCTCTGCGCAGCGATTTGACGTTCGGGCCGACATCGACCACGACACCGGCGCCTTCATGTCCTAAGATGGCTGGAAACAAGCCTTCAGGATCGGCACCGGACAAGGTGTAATAATCAGTATGGCAAATACCGGTGGCTTTGATCTCGACCAACACTTCGCCGGATTTTGGTCCGTCGAGATCAACTTGCTCGATAGACAATGGTTGATCAGCTTGCCAGGCGACAGCGGCTCTTGTTTTCATTGGAAATTTTCCTTGTTATAGATTGTTTTTGCGTAAGTGCGCCAGAAGTCCCCGGCTGGCTTCTTCTACCATATCTAATACCAATTCAAAGCCTTGCTGTCCGCCAAAATAAGGATCAGGAACTTCGGTATCTGTGCCGGTATTGTTACTATATTGCATGAATAATTGAATTTTTCTGATATGTTGTTGAGGACTTCGTTGCTGTAATAAAGTGAGATTTTCTTTATCCATTGCAAGAATATAGTCAAACTCCTCAAAATCGCTTGATTGAACGGCGCGAGCCCGCAAATCATGCATAATATAGCCACGCTGAAGCGCAGTACTTTGGGCACGTGGATCTGGTGCATTGCCAATATGATAGGCATGCGTGCCAGCCGAATCCACTTCAATCATGTGATCCACCCCCGCTGTTTTGACAAAATACCTAAATACCGCATCAGCTGTGGGTGAACGGCAAATATTGCCCATGCAGACAAACAGTACTTTTATTTTTTTATCTACGTCCATTATTGTCCATAATATCTATAATTATCATTGTCTTGTTGTTATCCTAGAAATAAAAATATTGTCATTGTATCAAGGTGCCAACTGATACGGAAGAAGGCATCTTTGATCTGGAAATATCCGTTTATCCCCAGAATAAGGCGCATAATTTCTTTAGAATCGAGTTTAATCCCAGTAAAATGGGGTCTAACGGTGGTCAGGAGATATTGAATATTTTAGATTGTGTCTTGGGACGAAAGCCTGTGGCGAAGTTGTATACCGATGGGCGCGTTACTCGGTTAGACCTGACTGTGAATATTTGAGAACCCCTTGGGGATTGTTTTGTGTTCATGAAAAGTGTGTGCCAATCTAAGATTCTCTTTGGCGCAGAAAGTGAAATTGAATCCCAGATTCTGGGTAGCCCGAAAAGTAATAAAAAGCGGCTCACCCTGTACAATAGGGCCGTTGAGCCAGGGTGGGGTGGTGGTGATGAACACTGGTGGCGGCTTGAAATTGTTCTGCGTAACCTGAGCTGTTCCGTAGCCGGGCTGTGCAAGGGTTGCTGAAGCATTTTCAAACTGTGCGTTTCTACAATTGCAATTTGCTCGATGATGACTACTTTAAAAAACCCTATTCTAAATAGAGTTAAGAAACTTAGGTTGAATTCTGCCGTGGCTTTTTTGGACCGCAACTGTCGAGGTGAGGTATCTGCGCAGACTGGCGAGATATGAAGTTTTCCTCATTGATGTGCATCGCTTGGGGTTCAAAAGCGAGCAAGCTTTGCTGAGTTTCCTGAACTTGAATGCAACGACAAAAGAGGCTGCGTGATGCGCTGGTTTTGCTAGTTCTGTTGCAGTTAGCCAAAATTCAGGTTTGAACACGCATTTCAGGCGATATGGGGCTGTTTTACTTGTTCTTAGGAATGAGTGATAGCTCTTTCAGGTTTTCTTTTTTCACTAATTTCAGTTTAGATGCTTTCATTGAGATGGTTATTTTTCTCAGAAATCGTTGTATCCCGTTTTTGGTTGCATTCCTCGCGGCATTTACCGGCTGTGCTGTTGAAAAACGGGTTACGCCAGTTCAACAAGAATCCATTATCGTTCCTGCTCAGATCAGCCCATACAATCGCAAAGATCGGCCACATTGGATTGATATCGAAGGGGATTGTCAGAATACAAGGTAAGAAATGCTGGTTGCTATAGTTCCGGTTAGATCATTGACTTTTTCTTAACAGAAAGATATCTTATTGATATCTAGTTAGCAGGGGTTTATGATGCCAGAAAAAAACATTTCGCCACAAATTCCATTTCGATATCGCAACTTTGACAGTCCGACTGGCGTTACACGCGAAACAGCGAAACGGCTTGCTGAACGCTTGGGCGTGGATGAAACCCAAGTAATTCACCTGGCATTGCACGAACTTGCCGTAAAAATCCTGCCGCAATACGAGCAAGACGATGGTCCTCTTAGTGCTGCACAAGTGCGTCAAATCAAAAAATTGGCACCTTCGGTAAAAAAGAAGTCTGTGCGTTCCAGTTTGCTTGAACCCGAGAACATTTAATGGTTCGTTGGTGGCCAGAACCTGCAGCTGGGGATATCGTATGGTGCCATTTTTCGGACAATATCAATCCGCGCCCCAAACCTAAACCCGCTTTAATTCTTGTGGTCTTTGATGACGATGCACCAGAATTCACGGTTCGGGTTGCATATGGCACCAGTCAACGCACAACTAAACTCTATCGAGGTGAGTTCGCAATTCTTTGTGATAAGAATCCGGCGGCCTATGAAGAGGCCAATCTAAGTTACGACACAAAATTCAATTTAAGACAAGTTCTTGAATTGCCATTTTCAACAGACTGGTTCTCAGTGCCCCCCACAGCACCGCATGGGCAAATTCCAAAACTTGGCACTTTGCATCCATCTATGGTTCGTGCTGTACAAGCCGCTTTCCGGGCGGCATCTGAATAAATCCGCATCTTTACTTAGTAACGTGTATCCTCGCACACGCCACATCAGTATGATGTCAGGTGAGCAATCGATTTGTAACTTCTCTTTGATCTATTTTTTTCTTCAACTGACAGCAAATAAGTCACCCCCGGCCACAGGATATACCTATTCCGACTTCTCTCGACAATCGAGCATTGGTTCTTCGCAATCCGCCGGATCCCCGATGAATCCGACAGAATCATCGCATCGGGTGTTGAGGTGTGTTGTCAAATATGGAATCCAAAGTTTCGTACAATATAATTATGGAATGGAGGACGAAGATGGAACAATTACCGCGAACTCAATATAGCCAGGAATTTCGTGAGCAATCGGTCAAGTTTTTTAAGAAAGTGGATTACCACTGGTTAAAGCAGCGAAACGACTGTCTTTACCCAAGGGTACATTAAAGAATTGGGTTTATGCTGATAGACAAGGCGAACTTACATCAAGAGTTAAATGCCAGAAGCCACTGAATGAACTTGAACTAGAGCTATCCAGGGTTAAACGTAAGCTAGCAGAAGTGAAGATGGAGCGAGATTTCATAAAAAAGTGTGCGGCCTATTTCGCGAAGGAGTCGCGGTGAAATACGGCATGATTAATACGCTGCGACAGCAATATCCCGTTGCACTAATGTGCCGTGTACTTGATGTTTCAGAGAGCGGCTTCATGCCTGGAATACTCGCCCGCCTTGTGAGCGTAAAAAGGAAAATATGCGACTGGAAATCGAAATACTGACTGCACACCAGCGTACTCGAGAGACTTACGGTACGAAGCGCTGGTATCGTGACTTGACAGACCACGGCGTACAGATCATCCCATATCGTGTCAGAACGCTTCGCAAGAAGCTAAATTTATATTGCAAGCAAAAACGCAAATTCAAGGTAACGACTGATTCTAAACATCATTTACCGTTTGCACCCAATATTCTGAAACGAGGGTTTGCTGTTAGCGAACCTGTCAAAGCGTGGGTCAGTGATATTACTTGTATTCCTACAGAGGAAGGTTGGCTGTATTTGGCTGGAATAAAAGATCTGTTCAATGGGGAGCTGGTAGGTTATGCCATGAGTGAAAGGATGGCGACGAGTCTGATTATCCAGGCTTTGTATCGCGCAACAGATAGAAAACTCCCGGAGAAAGGCTTAATTCTTCACTCGGCATCCATGGCAGCCAATATTGCGCACGTGATTACCAGGAAATACTGAAACAATCTCCCTTGATCGCTTCCATGAGTCGCAAAGGTGATTGCTGGGATAATGCTCCTATGGAAAGTTTCTGGGGAACCCTCAAAAGCGAATTGGTGCATCATCAAAAATTCAAAACACGTCTACAAGCAAAAGAAGAGATTACCGAATATATAGAGATTATTTATAACCGGCAGAGAAAACAACAAAGACTGGGCTACCTATCGCCAGCAGAATTTAAGCAACGATGCTATGCAAATCTATTTGCTGCTTAATTACTTGGACTCCATATTTGACAACACACCTCATTATATGCATTATCATTTAACAGTATTCCAAAACTCGATGAATCTTTTAAAGCAAGAACTCACATTATTGATCTAGCTGTGCTTCAAGTTAATAATTAGAAAGAATTTCAAGATGAAAAAAATAATTATGATTGGTTCTCTCGCGTTATCTTCGGCTCTTTTTGGATTTTTTGTATTAACTGGCGAAGGAGCACTATTAGTCTATATTTTGTTAGGTCTTCTTATTTCTTTCATCTGTGCCATGTTGTTTTTGGCTGGAAAATAACAATGAAGGTTGCAATGGAGCGGTGTACAAACCAGGCAACCTATTAATTTGTCACCGACAATGTAAAGCTGACCCACTAACAACAAATTAAAATTGACCTACCTGGGGAAAAATCGCTGCTTTTGATATTTTCAAAGGCGGTGCGATTGAATGTTGACTCAGGAGTTATTAATGGAAATTCATGTACTACACCGACAAGGGCGAAGTATTCGCCGGATTGCAAAAACCTTAGGAGTTTCACGCAACACGGTGCGCCGTTATTAACGGGATGTCGCCAAAACACCTGTTTATCGTCGTCCGAAGCGAATATCCAAGCTCGAACCCTTTAAATCCTAGCTGCTCGAGCGCATCAATGCGGCGAACCTGACTGGATACCGGAGGCAGTACTATTTCGCGAACTGCAGAGCGCGGTTATCAAGGCAAGGAAGGCATTCTGAAGAATTGGTTGCGTCCCTACAAGACGGTTGCACAAGAACCGGTGGTGCGGTTTGAAACAGAGCCAGGGCAACAACTGCAATTGGACTTCACCACCATTAGCTGCGGCCGCCGCAAGATCAAGGCGCTGGTTGCCACACTGGGGTATAGCCGGGCCAGTTTTGTGCGCTTTAGTGAATCTGAGCGCCAGGAAGACTGGCTGAGTGGCATAGAAGCGGCTTTGCACTACTTTGGAGGCGTGCCCAAAGAGCTGTTATTCGATAATGCCAAGTGCATCATGATTGAGCGCGATGCATATGGCATTGGACAGCATCGCTGGAACAGCCAATTGCTTCAAATGGCGCGGGATTATGGCTTTGTGCCCAAGGCATGCCGGCCGTATCGGGCGATAACCAAAGGCAAGGTAGAACGTTTCAATGGTTATCTCAAACGCAGCTATATCGTGCCATTGGCTGCCACGCTCAAACAGGCAAGGCTTGAGCTTGATGTTGACACAGCCAATGCGCGCATTGGTGCTTGGCTACATGACGTGGCTCACCAGCGCATACACGGCACAACAGGCGAGCAGCCCCAGGTGCGATTAAACAAAGAGCGTTGGTGTTTGCAGCTGCTACCATCCGGCAAAGATTGGGTTGAGCCACTGCCGACAGCACATCATGCACGCGTCATACCGGAGGAAAGTCTCCAGCATCCGCTGATGATTTATGATGCACTCCCGGGAGTCCAGCCATGAATTTGCAAATGCAGCACATCCAGGCGGCATGCCTTGAACTGAAATTACCGGCCATGGCAATCGAGTGGTCAGCCATTGCCGATCGCTGTGCCGGTCAAAATCCAGCATGGCAGAGTTTCTTGAACAGTTGTTACAACTTGAACTCGACGCCAGAATGCTACGCACGCGAGAAGCACTGCTTAAGCTAGCGGGCCTGCCCGCCATCAAGCATTTCGCGGATTATATGATTTCCGCTTTGCAACCGGCGCACCGCGCAAACAATTGCAAGAACTGACCAGCCTGGCGTTTATTGAACGCGGTGAAAATATTGTGTTGCTTGGCCCAAGCGGCGTCGGAAAAAGTCATTTGGCCATCAGTCTTGCTTATCAGGCTATTCAACGTGGCATTAAAGTGCGATTCATTACCGCGGCAGATTTGATGCTGCAACTGGCAATCGCAAAGAAATAGGATCGCCTCGATACTCATCTCAAACGCAGTATCCTATCGCCCAAACTGCTAGTAATCGATGAGATAGGCTATCTGCCATTCGGCCGTGCTGAAGCGAATCTGTTCTTCAATGTGATCACTAAACGATATGAAGTAAGCAGCGTCATTGTCACCAGCAATCTGCCTTTCTCTTAGTGGTCAAGTGCATTCGCTGATGATCAGACCTTGACTGCAGCATTGCTCGACCGCTTGTTGCATCATGCGCACATCGTGCAAATCAGCGGACAGAGCTATCGTTTAAAAGGAAAGAAAACTGCTGGAATAGCGCCAGCAACAGAACCTGAACAGACCCCAGTTTAGGTCAAAATTGTAAGAGGTGGGTCAATTTTAATTTGCCGTTGACAATTTTTTTTAAGCTGGAAAGAAGCTAATACTTAACACGTACGCGATAGTTAAGTTTGGTTTCACTTTCGGCTGCTACAGGTATCTGCCACTCTGCTAGGCCGGCATTAAGTTTTACATGAGGCAATGATTCCGAAATGACACTCCAATCACCTGGTATAGGCTCTTGAACTTTGACTGTAATAGTTTCTTTTTTTGCATTTTTCAAAGTAATTTGATAGGCAGTTTCAAAAATATTGGCGTGATGCATTGTGCTGGCAATTTGTTGAAAATCAGTTTGAATTTTGTCTGCAGTGATATCAAATGCGTTACCCAGTTGAAGGCGAATTACTTCGTTGTTGGCCGTATGATCTATATGATCTTCACCGACAAACTGGCTATTGCCTTGTGAATCTTTTTTATAAACTCGTGCAATGCCTTTGGGCAAAGGGATACCTAGCGCTTCGCCTTTATTACGAAAATTGATAAGTATATTAATTTTATGCTTTTGATTGAGCATATCGTACTTTCCCGAGTAATAATAATCCGTACCTTGCAGCAAATATTCTTTGTTAAAAACAATATTCGTTGCAGACATCAGTGCAACTTGTTTAGTTTGATTTTCTAAAAGTGTAGTCGGATGCTGCAAGGTATAGAGATGGTATTCGAAAAGAGGCTCTTGTTTCATTCGCATTGCATCAGCCGCTTCGGTTGTAAGCGCCATCATTTTCCTGCCCACGTGGGATTCCGTTTGGATTTGGTTTACATCGCCTGCAATCAGTTGTAGTTTAGCGTTATGGTAAGCAATCCCGCTGCGATTTGTGAGTGTGACGAGGCCGCTGAGATCGAGGAGGTGATTTGTTTCATCCAAAGCAATTACATAATCAGCATGCCAGGACAAACCCTGTGTTAAATAGGAAAGCTCTAAATCCTGTTTGCCTAGCTTGGAACTCAACAAGGTAATTAGCAAAGTAGGTTTATCACGCAAGTTCTGAGGTACTCCAGGAAATACCAATCGTCCCGGCACACCAGCTTCAATACGATCATTAAACTTCAGAATAACGCCTTCATTGGTTGAAAGGACGATAGCAGTTTCGCTCGTTTCAACTCCTGTCGCTGAATTAGTTCGAATTACTAAAATTTCCTTACCCATATATTTTTCTAAAAGCTTGGCCGGTGTCAGCAGATCAAAATCAAAATTCTGTTCAAGTAACTGGAATTTCGTGGAGTCTGCGAGACTACGCAATATCGCCGTCTCAGAACGGATTTGGGCAGATACATCGCGCCATGCCAATCGATTGACATCCTTATCCAGCAAGACTTTCCGGGTATCTTTAATCAATGCCAGATTTTCATTGTAAATAGCAATAGCGATATTTTCCTGATCTTGAGCTGTTGAAATCTTTTCCTCAACTGCCCATACGACCGAATTCACTGCCATAAACAAAATCGTTAGCAAAATTGCCATCACTAAAAGCTTCCTGCATTTATATTGGTTACTTGACCAACCCATTGCCGTTCCAAACTCTCCAAACTCTATTCGATCCATCATAATTAAATTCCCTGTCTGATGTCAGATATCCAATAATAAGCCATATTAAAATGCCTAGCTTCAGGTTATAATGCCGCCTGCACTTAAACCTGTTGACATTCAAATTATCACAAACAATAGGTCTTTTGTGCCCGGGTGGTGAAATAGGTAGACACAAGGGACTTAAAATCCCTCGGGCTTAAACCGCCCATGCCGGTTCGATTCCGGCCCCGGGCACCAAACAAATGAATAACCTCGCCGCAAGTAATGGAGTATCAGAAGTGGGTTAGTTGCTTATCCTCTATAGCTGCTGATACTCTGCTCCCTGTTTTTTGACATAGTTTCATTATTGTACTTTCATTTCCATGACGGCCAACCGTACTGGAGAAATAACCATCTGTCCAGAATTCTCCATCCCACAACTGCAGAACGGCGTTCAAGTTGACTGATATTGGCCTAAATATTGAGCCAATTGTTCTTGCGTAATATGTAGTAATACCCGCCTTGATTCGCGCTAACGCTACGAGATTATCAACATAATTCTCAAGCACAAACGGTTCATAGCCTGGTTCATCATTCTGATTTGCTTCGCAAGCCTCTAATTCCTTTTCGATCTGATCTTTTAAGGCATGGTAAACTGCCATTGGTAACAGGACATATTTGTCTTTACCTTGGATGGATTTGATTTTTTGCAGTGTCATTCGAAACATCTCCACGCGGTTTTATTTTCTCAATGGCAATAATTTGCGGCATCATACCGTTCAAAAATAACGCGCCAATTACCAATTCTTAATCGGATGATGGTGAGGTATAGACTTGTTGGAGGGGAATCCGGCAAAACCAGCGGTATGCCGGATTCAGGTGAACATCAAGATAAAGTCGACGGTCAGACTCAATTCTAAACAGATAACTGATCAGTTGTATCCGAAAAAACAATACCGGATCGTGGCAGGCCCATTATCCATGCAGTAGAATTCTGCGGTCAGGGCGTGTAATAAATCTAAATCCAGTAGTTTAAGAAGTTTACTTAATAAAGAATTCTTTGGAATATAGTCCTCAAAGTACTCTCCGAAAGTCTTTCAAGAGGCCGTCGGAACTAATACAACTTAATCTAATCCGATTAAATGGAAACCTTAAATATAGGACGAATTCAAATCGCCAACTTACGTTAAAAACAATTAACTACATTTACCGGTTTCAGAACCGTCATCCTTCGTTTCTGTGCCATCTTCTTTTACACAGCTATTTTGACAAACCCCTGATTTTTTACATGCTTTACCAGCGGGCAAACTCTTTTTATCAATACATGCCCCTTCTACTAAATAGCAGGTTTGATTAGCTGCACATGCTGTTTTCCCATCTTTTTCAGTTTCCGCGCTACACGCAGCGAATACATGATTCATACTGAAACTCATTACGACAAACAATATCAGCATTCCAATTATTTTTTTAGACATATCCTCTCCTTTTTAAATTGATTTCTAGGTTTTACTTCATTGCATAGTTAGCATAACAGAAAAAATTTTTATTGAGTGTAGATTATTATCGATATTATTAAGAACATTTTTTAACAAACAATCTCAATTTTTTCTGCCTTCTCTATCGATTTCTTGACAGTTCCTGCTCAAACTCTGATAGCAGTTTCTGATGCTTGCCGATCACTAAAAATTTACTTTGTCTATCAGCATTAACCCGATTTCTTAAAATCCTCATGTGTAGCGACACGAATTTCGCTGCTTTTCCTTATAAAACTTAACCGATTGTTCCCAAAATTCTAGTTGTAACTTCTATACAGCAATTGCTCCAATTCTGTTCTTCATATCTCATCACATAATAAAGCACCCCGCCGCAAGCAGCGAGGTATTAAAAGCGCTTTTCAGGCTGCTGGTTTTCAACCAGCCTTCGCCCCAAGGGGCGAGGAATTAAACCCGGTAGAGATTAAAAGTTTCCAAGAGTCAAAGCACTTACCAACTATAACCGGTTTGATCGACATGTTCCCAGTAGTATAGTAATCTGCATTTATAAACGTGCGATCAAAATTCAATATGCACAGCTTGTCAGTTTTCAGTGTGTGCCAACAGATAAGCTTCCATTTATAATCAATCTGTTATTGAAAAGATACTTTAAGGAGGATTATGGAGAAACTATATTATTTGTCTCATTGGTTTTATTCAAAAAAAATTCCGATTGTTCCGAGATTGTTGATGTTATTAATTCGGCTTCTTTATCAGTCTTATGTACCATATACAGCCAAAATAGGACCAAATGTTAATTTTGGTCACCGCCAAGGAATTGTAATTGGGGCGAATGCAGTGATTGGGGCTCGATGCAGAATATGGCATCAAGTAACAATCGGTAGGGGAAACGGCGGTGCAGTTATCGGTGATGATGTTTTTATTGGCGCAGGAGCAAAAATAATTAAAGGTGTACGCATTGGTGACAGAGCAAAGATCGGTGCCAACGCCGTGGTAGATAAAGATGTTCCTGCCGATGCAACAGTGGTTGGTGTACCTGCACGCGTGGTAAAGATTCGAATCGCAAATAATACTGATCAAGGCATTGCGCTTGAGTAATCAATTTATGATGCTGTGAAAAACTTCCTACGAGATACCAGCCACTTATAGTGTGTGCTTTAGAATGATTACATCGAGGTCTTATGCGCGTTGAAAAAATAACAGGGATCTGCAGTTTTTGTTGACCATTATCGAAGCTTGAAGGCTCCTTTTATTAAACGAAAGCTTGCTCATATAATAACGGATAGATGAAGAAAGATTTATGATAAATGCATTCAAGTAATAAAGCAGATGCTTGTAACGAAATTTGTGTTCGTATGATATCCCTTGGCAATGATTCAGTAATTTTCCAGCTGGTGCTTCTTGAATAGCCTGGACGACAAATGTACGTAATTTAAAGACTCATTAGGCGCTATCATAATTTAATTCGATCTTCGCGAAGGAGGAAAGCAAATCAATGACAAAAGATGCAAGTAGACTGGATAAAATTGTTCTGGAAGCACGCCGGAATGCAGAAATACGAGCGCAAGGGTATCGTGAACAGGCGCTTAAGTTATTTCCGTGGGTATGTGGCCGCTGTGCGCGTACGTTTGATCATAAGAATCTACAGTTGTTGGAAGTGCATCATAAGAACAGCAATCATGATGACAATCCGTCGGATGGCAGCAATTGGGAATTACTTTGTACTTACTGTCATGAGCATGAACACTCTAAATTAAAAGATTCTAGGGGACGTACTGAGAGCGGTAAAACTGAAACTATCGCTACGTTCAATCCATTTGCTAACCTTAAGGATATGCTGAAAAACAAATAAATCGCAATGCGTGGATATTGTGATACTGGGATTCCTAATTGAGTCTGTGACAGAGATTTTGTTAATCATTAATTTTATTTAAGTGAAACTACAAAAATGAATCTGCAGCTATAAAATTTAGGTATTAAGTTCATTGACTTATATGGTTATGTGGTTATAATTGGGCTTTTAAAGCAAACTGGAGTCTGGTCATGGTGAAATTAACTGATGTATCTGGAATCGGTCCCGTTACAGTTAAATTATTAGCTAAGCATAACATCAAGACAGCTGAAGCATTGGCATCGATCAGTTTGGCAGAATTGCAAAAAATTCCTGGTTTTAATGGAGATATACGTGCCCGGACGGTTAAGAAATCGGCAGCGGATTGTTTGCAGAAAGCAGCTAAGCAATTGACTGCTTCAACTAAAACTACAGAAACATCTGTTAAAAAGGCTGCGAGTAATAAAGCTAAACCCAGTCTGATTTCAACACCAGCGAATGTTGAAAAAACAGCAAATAAGAAAAAGAAGCAGGACGAAAAGAAAAAAGAAAAATCAAAAGATAAAGAAAAGAAGAAAAGCGGCAAAAAGAAAAGCAAAGACAAAAAGAAGTCTTAGTGAATTATTAAGGATAAAGTTAAGGTTGTTTTCGTAAGTAAAACAAGTGAGTTTTTTAGGGAAGTTTTAATTCCTTCGGCCTGACCAAACATTCCAGGGTAGCGCGGTGTGGCTTTGCTTTAATGGTTTGCACGCCATAATTCAAGACTGCGACAGCAGAAGTGGTTAGTAATTTACCGCTGTCATTAATGGGTGGTGGATCTTGTGACAAATAGTAAAGTAACTGATCAAGCCCGGGGTTATGGCCGATCAATAGTAAGGTATCAATGCCTTCGCCATAGGCGTCAATGATAGAGATCAGTTGATTAATGGATGCCTCGTAGATAGCGGGTTCCCAGATTACCCTATGCTGTGGTAGGTTAAGCTGAGCGGTTATCAATAGACAAGTTTGTTTTGCCCTAAGCGCAGGGGAGCATAAGATTCGATCAATGCAGTATTGGCGTTTTAACCATTTGGCCATTTTCTTGGCTGCTTTTCTTCCGCGCATTGTCAGAGGGCGCTCAAAATCCGACTTATTTTCCTCAGACCAATCCGATTTGGCATGCCGCATGATGATGAGTTGATGTTTTGGCATAATTCTCTTTAATACCTTATTTGTGGGATTAGTTTATCAATATTATGACACCAACTGTAGATGAGTCGTATGCTGCTATAGACCTAGGATCAAATAGTTTTCACATGATTGTTGCCAATCTGACGGATGGTCATTTGCAAGTGATAGATCGCATGAAGGAAATGGTCAGACTGGCGTCTGGATTGAATGACCAGCAAGAATTGTCGGAGCAATCCATGCAACTGGCAATGGAATGCTTGCAGCGATTTGGTCAGCGCATCAAAGAGATTCCACACTTGAACGTACGTGCAGTCGGCACTAATACACTGCGGCAAGCACGAAATGGCGGCTCCTTTTTATCACAAGCGCATAGTGCACTCGGTCATCCAATTGAAATCATTGCGGGACGTGAGGAAGCCAGACTTATTTATTCAGGTGTGGCTCATAGCTTATATGATGAAGCCAATAAGCGCTTGGTTATTGATATTGGCGGCGGTAGTACGGAGCTTATTATCGGCTGTGGTTTTGATACCTATTACACCGAAAGCTTGTATATGGGATGTGTCAACATGGGCCAGCGGTTTTTCGATGATGGCAAAATAAAAGCCAAGCGTATGCGTAAGGCTATTTTATTTGCAATGCAAGAGCTTGAATCGATTGTAACTGGATATAAAAAAATGGGTTGGGATTATGCGTTAGGGTCATCAGGCACCATCATTTCTGTTCGTGATGTTGTGCAAGCGCAAGGGTGGTGTGATTCAGGTATTACTTCTTCAGCACTCACGCAATTAATGGAAGCTCTGGTTGCTATTGGCGATAATGCATTAGTAAATTTTCCTGGTTTGTCCGAACGTAGAAAACCGGTTTTTGCAAGTGGTGTCGCAATCTTATGCGGCATTTTCGAAGCGCTTAATCTGGACAAAATCGACATTTCCGAGGGCGCTTTACGCGAAGGCTTGTTGTATGATCTGATCGGGCGGGTACACAATGAAGATATCCGAGACAAGACCATTGCAACGGTCTCACAAAGATATAGTGTGGATATGGAACAGGCCGGCAGAGTTAAAGAAACGGTTGAAGCTCTATTTCATCAGGTAAAAACTGATTGGGAACTGGATCAAAAACTGGATCTGAAGTTGCTGATATGGGGCGCTCTGATTCATGAAATTGGTTTGTCGATTGCCCATAATCAATATCACCGGCATGGTGCCTATTTGATCGCGAATTCTGATTTAGCAGGTTTTTCTCGCCAAGAACAAATGAAGCTCGCGATACTGGTTCGAAGTCATCGGCGTAAATTCCCACTGGAAGAATTTGAGCCGCTAATTATCGCGACAAGAACATCGGTTATCAGACTAAGCGTTTTGTTAAGACTGGCTGTATTGTTGCATCGTAGCCGATCTAACAGCAGTTTGCCGGAAATTCATATCAGTGTTAATAGAAATCGTGTCACACTGGATTTCCCGTCAGGTTGGCTGGATGACCATCCTTTAACATTTGTGGATTTGAGTACTGAGCAGAATTTATTACAAACCGCCGATATTAAACTGACATTTAATTGATGGCCGTAAACATCTAAGCATGGATGATGCGGCACACATGCCGGAATTTAGTACGGAAATATGCGTGAACATCGTGATTTTCAAACCCAAATGCGCTGAAATTCATTATCTTCTCAGTTCAGCTATTCGGGCAATAAGCACTATCCATGTTTCTATACATCGTTTCCAGTAATCCATTCGCTAGAAAACTGGAAAATAGAGATGTAATGGAAAAACAGGCGAAAAACGCGGATTTATTATTCGTAAATTGCGTCTCTTGCCTATTTTTACTTGAGTTATTTCTAACACCTTTATATAGCGGCGCGTAAATTAATCCGGTATTCCTTTAGTAGCCATCCCACCTTTTGAAGATATAACCGTAACAAACGCTGGGGATATCGCAATGCCATCCAGGGATATTTCGTATCGCCCAGTTACACCAGATTGTGGTATTGAAAAGCTTGACGCGCCAAACCTCAATGTAAGTTGAGGGATTTCTGCCACATTGGATGCTATTTTGTCACTTGTAAGTGCAATAACTTTTAACCGTTGCGTTGCCGGTGTCCAAGTAATGGTTTCGAGCGTGACATAATCGGTAACATTTACGCTTTGTATGTTGTTTAGTCCTCCAGGACATGTGGCAGTAACCGACATTTGCGTGGGAATATTAAGGCTATTGGCTGCACACTTAAAACAAAGCGCCTAAAAAAAGTACTGTCGCCATCGTAAGCCATGGCAAATTGTTGATTCGTGATAGGGTGAGTAAGTTTAACTGTTGCTTGAGGCGGTGCTTTCACCCATGAATTGATACGTGATGTCGTGACTCCTGTGTTGGTATTAGTGTTGCGGAAATAGGTTATTCGGACGGGTTCAATACCTGGAGGAGTATTGGTTTCATCATAAATTTTACCTTGTACCGAGAACAAATTTGTTTGCACGAAATTATTACCGTTACCATCCAAGTCTACCCCGGTTGCTGCTTCAATACGGAAGTAATTAATATTGCAATGACCGCCAATCACTGATGTGGTCTAATAGACCCGAACACTCCAGTTAAGAGAAAATATCTTAATTGGAGGAAAAAATGGAACCGAGGAAACGCTATACAAAGGAATTCAAACTGGATGCAGTCAGTCTGGTACTGGATCAGGGATTAACGATAGCAGAAGCAGCCAGAAGCTTGGGAATCAGGGCTAACATGCTTGGGCGATGGGTCAGGGAGAGCCAGGCGGACAGTAATGGTCAGGCATTCCGGGGGAATGGGAAGCTGACGCCAGATCAGGAAGAAGTGCGGCGGCTTAAGATAGAAAACAAGCAATTAAAGCTGGAGCGGCAAATATTAAAGGAGGCGGCGGTCTTCTTCGCGAAAGAAACGAAGTGAAGTATTCGTTCATCACCCAAAAGAAGAAGATCTGCCCGGTCGACCTAATGTGTCGGCTATTGGGTGTCAGCCGTAGTGCCTACTATGAATATGAGCAGTGCCGTAGAAATCAACCTGATGACTTGCATCATAGACAACTGATTGATGCTGTGAAGAATATTGCCAAATCATGCGATTACACCTATGGCAGTCGCCGCATGAAATGATGTGGTCTAATAGACCCGGACACTCCAATTAAGAGAAAACATCTTAATTGGAGGAAAAAATGGAACCGAGGAAACACTATACA
>CADEDJ010000031.1:0-7091 GCA_902826055.1 uncultured Nitrosomonas sp.
CCTTTAATATTTGCCGCTCCAGCTTTAATTGCTTGTTTTCTATCTTAAGCCGCCGGATTTCTTCCTGATCCGGCGTCAGTTTTCCATTACCACGGAATGCCTGGCCATTATTATCCGCCCCGGCTCTCCCTGACCCATCGCCCAAGCATGTTAGCCCTGATTCCCAAGCTTCTGGCAGCTTCTGCTATCGTTAATCCCTGATCCAGTACCAGGCTAACTGCATCCAGTTTGAATTCCTTTGTATAGTGTTTCCTCGGTTCCATTTTTTCCTCCAATTAAGATGTTTTCTCTTAACTGGAGTGTCCGGGTCTATTAGACCACATCATTATCTATACTTACATGCATCATATAAGGAGGCATCATGAAAACCACTTTGGATTTATCGGAGAGCCTGTTAAGAAGACTCTGAATAACTCGCATTTGTCATTCCGAGCGTAGAGAGGAATCTTTAATAATCAATATAATAGATTTCTCACTTTGTTCGCAATGACATCGAGGGTTATTCAGAGCTTCCTTAATTGCGCAGAGCATCCGTTGATTAAACATCAATTCGAAACACAAGCAGAAACTAACCCAACAACTCATTCTCCACCAATCGAGCCCAATACGCCGCACCCAACGGCAGAATCTCATCGTTAAAATCGTAGTGGGGATTATGCAATAAGCAGCCGCCTTCCGAGCTGCCGTTGCCGATCCAGATGTAGCAGCCCGGTTTTTGTTGCAGCATGAAGGCGAAATCTTCGGCGCCCATACTGGGGATTGGTGTTAAATTGACACAATCAATGCCAGCAACGGCGGTGGCAGCACGGATCGCGCTGGTGGTTTCTTCAGGACTATTGAGCGTGACCGGGTAACCGGGGTTTTCAGGATTAAATCGAATATCTGCGTGCACTCTGAAGCTTTTCGCGGTGCTTTCGGCAAAATGGCGAATACCACATTCCAATTGCTCACGCACGGCATTGTTAAAGCTGCGAAAGGTTCCCCGCACCACCGCAGAATCCGGCAGCGCGTTCCAGGTGTTGCCGCCATGAATTTGCGTGACACTAATAACTACGGCATCGGCTGGATCAATCTGGCGGCTGACAATGGTTTGCAGTTGCGTGACCAAATGCGCTGCGGCAACCAGTACATCGTTACCCAAATGTGGCATCGCGGCGTGAGTCGCCTGGCCTTTGAGCGTGATTTCGAAGCAGTCGAACGATGCCATCATAGGTCCGGTTCTGACGGCGAAATGCCCGATAGGCACATCCGGAAAATTATGCATACCGAAAACCCGCCGCGCAGGAAATTGTTCAAACAGTCCTTCATTGATCATCTGCAAAGCCCCGGCGCGGCACTCTTCTGCAGGCTGAAAAATGAAATATACCGTGCCGTCAAAATGGCCATGCCGGGCCAGATAACACGCAGCACCGAGTAGCATAGCGCAATGCCCGTCGTGACCGCAGGCGTGCATTTTGCCGCTATTGCAGGAAGTATGTTCGAAACTGTTCTGTTCCTGGATATGGAGCGCGTCCATATCGGCGCGCAGTGCAATGCTGTTAGCGCTATTGCCGCGGCGCAAAACACCGACGATGCCAGTTTTCGCCAATCCACGATGTACCTCGATCCCAGCGTTTTGCAACAGCTCAGCGATCAACTGCGCCGTCGCGGTTTCTTCAAATGCAGTTTCTGGGTATTGGTGTATCTGTCTGCGCCACCGCCGCATATCGGCATGCAACGATTGTATTTCCGGAACAATGTTCATAATTAATCAGCGAGTTATATCAAACCCTTCCAGCATACCCCATAAAATCAGCGGGTGAAACATTGCCAGTATTTCAACATGTGCAGAGATAGTGCTTTAATTCCAAGCAAACCATCACCTGTGTTAAAGCACCATCCTTCAGCCAATTAATCAGCGCCAGTTCAATACCACATAACGCGACGCCTCGCCATCCCGCACCAATAGTAACACTTTATGATTGGCACTACTTTTAACAGCTTGATTGAATTCGGCAGCCGTGTTAACGGCCTTACGGTTGACTTCTAGAATGACACTACCGCGGTTGATACCCGCCATCGTAGCTACTGAACCCGGTGCTACTTCAGTCACGATAACGCCTTTTCCGGGTTTTATCCCAAATTGCCGCGCCACATCGGCTGTAATTGTCTGTACTATCACACCCAAATTGTCGCTGGATTGCGCAGGCTCTTGCGATGCAAGCTTGTCATCGGTGAGTTTGTCAATCTTTACTGAAACAGTACGCTGCTTTCCATCACGCATGATATCAAATTCCACTTTACTACCCGGCTGCGCCATTGCGACTTGATTACGGAAATCACCCGTATCATTCACGGGTCGTCCCTGAAAATTGACGATCACGTCACCAGTTTTGAGTCCCGCTTTGTCTGCAGGCGAATTTTTCGTCACTTGGGCAATCAAAATGCCTCTATCGCTTTCCAAATCAAAAGACTTGGCTAGATCAGCTGTCAGCGGCTGGATCATAATTCCAAGATAGCCGCGCACTACCTCGCCTTTTTCGATCAATTGATTAGCAATGCGCTCGACCAAATTGATCGGAATAGCGAAACCGATACCCATATAACCGCCACTGCGGCTAAAAATAGCGGTATTCATACCAATCACTTCGCCATCCAGATTGACCAATGGTCCGCCCGAATTACCAGGGTTGATCGCAGCATCGGTTTGAATGAAGTCTTCGTAATCATTAATACCGAGAGAAGTTCTGCCTTTCGCACTGACGACACCGACTGTTAATGTATGACTTAAACCAAATGGGTTGCCAATGGCAACCACCCATTCCCCAACTTCCAATTGCGAATAATCGCCTATCTGCACGGCGGGCAATCCGCTTGCTTCAATCTCTATCACAGCGATATCTGATTTAGGGTCGGTGCCTTTGATTTTTGCTTCAAACTCACGACCGTCCAGGAACTTGACACTGATCTTATCGTTACCTTCAACCACATGATTATTGGTCAAAATATAAGTCTTATTGCCGAGCAATTTATGATTGGAAGTAAAAACAAAACCGGAACCTTGTCCGACCACGGATCGCTGTTTTCCTGGTTGTTTCCCCTCGGGTGCATTAAAGCGTGGCATATCGGGAAAACGATCGCCAAAAAATCGCTTAAAAAAATCATCTCCAAAAGGCCATTGCTGTCCATCACCAAACGGAAACCCAAACGGTGTTGATTGAGCTGTTTCAGATTCTCTTTCAACCTGAATTAACACCACTGATGGAGAAACTTTTCGTGCTACCTCCGCGAATGCCTTGCTCGTTTGCCGCAAACTTTCAACACCATTGCTTTGCGCAAGTAATTCAAGCGGCATCAGAATCCCTAACAACAGCGTTAATAACAAATTTCGATACACAGACATGTTTAACTCCTCTCATTTAACAAGATGATGATGAAATTATCAGACAACTAACGCTTCCCAAAGTTATAGGCACAAAGTGCAAATTACAAGTAACCGTTACTTACTGATTAAATCTGGTAGTATTTTTTTATTTGAGGACAAAAACACATGATCATTGTTATTTCCCCAGCAAAAACACTTGACTTTGATACATCAGCGACCACTCAAGAATATACTCAACCTGATTTCCTTGCTGATTCAGAAATACTGATCGATGAGCTCAGAAAATTGGAACCCGATCAAATTAGCACTTTGATGTCGATTAGTCCCAAGCTCGCCATTCTGAATTCAAATCGTTATTTCGCATGGCAGCACCCGTTCACGATGACGAATGCCAAGCAAGCAATATTGGCTTTCAAAGGAGATGTTTACACCGGTCTGGATGCCGATACCATGACTGTGGCAGAATTGTCTTTTGCACAAGATCATCTGCGTATCCTGTCAGGGTTATACGGTGTGTTGCGTCCGTTGGATCTGATGCAGCCTTATCGGCTGGAAATGGGTACGCACTTCAAAAATCCGCGTGGCAATAATTTGTATGAATTCTGGGGAGACAAAATCACCCATGCACTTAATCAAGATTTAACAAAACAGAAAACCGATATATTGATTAACCTGGCTTCCAATGAATATTTCCAATCTATCAAGCCGGATAAACTCAGTGCACGTATCATTACACCCGTATTCAAAGATCAGAAAAACGGTGCTTATAAAATAATCAGTTTCTATGCCAAGAAAGCTCGCGGTATGATGAGTCGATATATTATTCACAACAAACTAACAGATCCTGAAACCATTAAGCATTTTGATGTTGCAGGTTACCGGTTTAGCGCGGGAGACAGCGACACGGATGAATGGATTTTTACCCGTGCAGAAGCGAGATTGGCTTGATTTTATTAAAAGAAAACAATGAATCCACAAAAAATAATTGAACAGACTAAAAACTATGTGATGCTATCCAACAGTCATAATCTGGAACTCATCATGTCTCTATTTGCCAGCGATGCTACGTATCACTCTGTTTACTTCGGTGAATACAGTGGCAGCGATGCCATTCACACTATGATGATTAACTTTTTTACCAGCTTCCCCGATGCTCACTGGGAAGTCACGCAATACCGTACCATTGAAAATAACGGCGTGCAATTTGAATTTATCATGACAGGCATGGATGCTGCGACTGGTGAGCGAATAAGACGGCACGGATTGGAACGTATCTACTTTACTCCAGACGGATTGATTAAACATATCGCAGTTTGCAAGCCTTGATGACAATCAACCTGATAACTGAAAGCATTGTCTAATTTAGCAGATAACGCTATCCTGATAGTAATATTAAAATTTTATTATTAGCATAAGATCATGATGACACAAGATGAACAAAAACGTGCAGTTGCATCAACTGCGATTCAACATATTCCAGTGGGTGGTATTGTCGGGGTAGGAACCGGATCTACTGCCAATTATTTTATTGATGAATTAGCCAAAATCAAACATAAAATCGAAGGTGCCGTAGCTAGTTCTGATGCAACTGCGCAGCGCCTTAAAAGCCACGGCATAGAGACTCACGATCTCAACAATGTTGTTGATCTCCCCGTATATGTTGATGGTGCGGATGAAATTACAGAACATCTACATATGATCAAGGGCGGCGGTGGCGCTTTGACTCGTGAAAAAATTGTTGCTGCAGTAGCGCGAAAGTTTATTTGCATAGCTGATCAGAGCAAATTGGTAAACGTACTTGGTAATTTTCCGCTACCTATCGAAGTTATACCGATGGCACGCAGCTATGTGGCACGTGAAATTGTATTGCTGGGTGGACACCCCGCGCTACGCCAAGGTTTCACCACCGATAACGGCAACGTTATTCTGGATGTGCATGGTTTACAGATCATGAATCCGGTTGAACTAGAAGCAAAACTTAATCAAATTACTGGCGTTGTAACAAATGGGCTTTTTGCGCGACGCCCAGCTAATACATTGCTTCTTGGAACTGATAATGGTGTACGAACAATTACCGTTTGATTATGTTGTAATAATGACTAACGTTAATCATTAATTTCCACACTCATAATATTGCAAGGTAAGCTATGGCAAACAAAGAACATATTTCTAAGCAGTTCGACGCTGACCTTGAAGAAGTAAGAACACGTGTTTTACAAATGGGTGGATTTGTTGAAGAACAAATCGAATACGCCATTGAAGCACTCACCAGCGGTAATGAAGAGCTGATCGATCAAGTTATTACAAGAGATCATCGCGTCAATGCAATGGAGGTTTCAATCGATGAAATCTGCAATCAAATTATTGCGCGCCGACAACCGACTGCAAGTGATTTGCGGCTAATTATGATGGTGATTAAAACCATTACTGATTTGGAACGAATTGGCGATGAAGCCGCAAAGATTGCGCGAATGGCTAAATTGATTTATGCGTCAGACCGAATGCATTTACCGCGTTTTAATGAAATTAAGCATGTTGCCAATATCGCCATGGATATGCTGCATAAAGCACTTGATTCTTTTGCCCGGTTAGACCTGAATGCTGCTGCACAAATCGTTCGGCAAGATGACTTTGTAGACGAAGAATTTCGTTCTATCCTGCGTCAGTTGATTACATTTATGATGGAAGACCCAAGAAAAATTTCAACGTGCCTAGAAATCGTATTTGTCGCCAAAGCTATTGAACGCATCGGGGATCACGCAAAAAACATGTCGGAATATGTTGTTTACATGGTAAAAGGTAAAGATGTTCGCCATGTTACAGCGGATCAGATCGAACAAGAAATTCGAGAATAAGCATTAAAAGTCATTAGCCGTTCCTAAAAAAACAGGCTTAATTGTTGTTGGGAGAAAAGGGCTGACATTCCTGTCCATTGTGGGAAATAACTTTTATGCTGAAGTATCTCCGTTTCAAGTGACCGCTAACCCCTTCAAGCGCTGCGCTTTCTGCAGTATCTGCACTGATGGTCTCTGTGGTAACGATAAACCTTTGTTCAATTCAACGCATTTTCAGATTCAAAAAATACAGATTCTCCATTAGGGAATTTTCTAATGGAGAATCTGCACTTAGCATTTTCGCTCGATTTTATCTGCGCGAATTAGGTTACTCCTGTTAAATATCATTAACTTTTCATGTAATTGAAAGGTGATAATTACATAATCGCCCATCAAGGTAGTAAGCGAGAATGATATTTTGACATCATAAACCTCTCCTGGAGAAATCCTCAATTAATCGCTGCACACGTGTGCAGTGACTACCATGCCAATAAATCTGATCACACTCTGAGCATATAAGAAATCGATGGAAATGTTGCTTGGTCAAAGGCTCTAGGCGGTGTTCTACATTTTGCTTCTCAGTTTCAATCAACTGACCATTGCAATGTGAGCAGCGAGTTAGCGGTTTCAACATGGGATATAAATCAAATCGATTCAACACCTCTTTTATCTGGATCTTAGGTAAGCTTGCGCGAACAAAATACCCATAAGTGATAATTCTACGTTGCAGCAAGTTACAGTCACGCGTAAGCACTATACGCCATTGCTCATCAGCAATTTTTGCCACTGTATCGTCGGTATAACTATTGCAATAGAGACAGTCAAATCCAAGTAATCGCAAATAGCGCGCTAATTTGCCAAGATTCACGTCAACCACAAAGAGTGGCGGCCGT
>CADEDJ010000031.1:7191-23246 GCA_902826055.1 uncultured Nitrosomonas sp.
CAAATAGCGCGCTAATTTGCCAAGATTCACGTCAACCACAAAGAGTGGCGGCCGTGGCAATTCCGGACGAAGTATAGTTGCAGAGGACATTACAGCGTTGCGGGATACTGGATAGACTTGAATATGATCACCCTGTTGCACAATATAATTAAAGCCGACCGCATTATTATTGACCAAGATCTGCTCAATTTCCGTATGAGGTATATTGAAAGACTCGATCACATCTTTCACCGAAGCTTTACGATCGAAATGATGAATAATTTCAATATCACGCAGCGCTGGTTCAACAAAGTCATTCAGCGATTCGTAAAAATGTAATCTGATTTGCGCCATGGGTTACAGTTTATTGTCGATTAAGATTGCTGTAATTTGATCAAGATCAATGTTTCAGCTATCGGTACCCTGTATTCTGTCAACGTTGTAACAAAAACGATTAACAATTAATTATCAAAAGGTTTTTTTATGAGAATTACTTATTTTATTGTAATAGCAGCAGTTTTTATTTTAGTAGCATGCGGTGGTAAGCCAACGGCTCCGGAAACTCCTGATCCTGATGCTTATGGCAAAACAATCCAGCCTTTCCATCAAATACCGTCGGGAGATCAAGAGGGTGGCGGTAAGGCTAGATCTACGGAAGAAAAATCAAACTATTAGAATCATTCAAACCCTGTGTTCTATAGCTTAAATTGATTTGTAATTTAGCTATAGAACACTGTATTTTCACACTTCGATCTTATGAAAATCTAGTCGTTATTGTATGACCCACGAAAGATTATAAGATTCTGGGAAAGGTCCTGACCGATAGTCTATGTTCCCTTGTGCAGCAATATCTTTTTTCAATAGTACCTGCCGTACCATTTCAGGAATCATCACCATTCCGACATAGCGCCCCAAGCACTCGTGGTTGCCAAAACCAAAATGAAAATAGTTATACCAGTTTCGTTGCGGCATAAATTTTTCCGGTGATTCAAAAGCGCGTTCATCAAACATCGCCGAAAGCGTTACAGGTAATACATAAGTACCCGCATGTAAAACCGTTTCATGGTCGGTACCCTTTGCAGCCGCATAATCACTTGCCGTAGTGCGGAATAAATAAGGCGTTATCGGAACAAAGCGTAGAGCTTCCCAGACAATACCATCGAATTCAGTTGTATCTTCTTTCTGCGCAGCCTCCTTCGCTGTGGCTAGCCACTCCGGATGCTGAAATAAGTATTGCAAAATTTGCGCGACTGCTTGCGAAGTCGTTTCAATAGCTCCGATTAAGAGCCCACCGGCATTGGTGCCTAAGCGTTTAATATCAAAATCCAGTTCTTTGGCAAAACTGGTACGCAACATTCTTGTCACAATATCGTCCCGCAGTTTAATAATCATTGAGAATGTCAATTTTTCGGCCAGTACTGCCAAATAGCGCTTTCCGATAAGCATCGTGATATAACTTCCCAGTTTTTTCGATGTTTCGTTGTGACGATCTATCACTTGCTGGGACAATTCCGGAGACAGTAAATCAAAAGGGTGATTGTGAAAAGTATCGTATTGATTCCAGTACGACCATTCAATCAAATCAGCAGTTTTTGCACCCGTTAATCCGAAGTATTTTTGCACCAGCGTGGCGGGAACCGTGCGGCAGAAATCATTGACAATTTCAATCTGGCCACTGCCACGGCTAAGAATACCTCTAGCAATATCCGCTACCATGTTACGCACTTTGGGTAGATCATCGCGATTGAGCATAAATTGCATCAACGACTTTTCCCGTGTGTGTAATGCATCGTCATCATGCATCATCAGGTAATTTGCCATTTTTGGAACATAAGGCTTGACGGTGAAAACCTTATACATCAACAATATTTCTCTCACATCGTCAAACCGCGTCACCAAGGTACATTTTGGCGTTACCAAAATAGGGCGTTTTTCACGCAACTCTTTAAAAAAAGGCAAAGGTTCCGTATCAATCCAGCGGCGCACCAATGCAAACTTATCGGCATCCGGAGTGGCATCATACTGTTCAAGATAGCTTGTATTCATGGCGTTACTCCCTTTTTTGTTAATGTGGACTGTGCATCAAATTACAGTGTTTTGAGATATTCCAACAAATCCAATCGCTCTTCTTTGGTCAGAGGTTTCAAAATTCTACCATCCAGTTGCGCTGTCTTGCCCGATGCATATTCATGACCCGCATTACTATTGCCGTTTAGGCCCGTATTAAACGTAAAGCCTTCATATCCGATGCTTCTCAAACCCACTTTTACCGGATCAAACTCGCGCGATCCCACTTCGAATTGATCGGGACGATATTCTCCATCATCCGGATCACCTTCACGTTTTTTGGGTAAGAGCAAGTCATAGAGCGTGGGCACCGAGCCGTTGTGCAGATAAGGTGCGGTTGCCCAAATACCATTTAAGGCTCTCGCTTTGTAAGCACTTAGAGAAGCAAACGGATTAGCAGTGGTATCCGGGTCATAATTGCCCTGTTTGATTGAAGGATTAATCTTATTTTGAATAAACGCTGTGGCGATATCGACAATCCAGTCAATCCAGCGCTCAAAAAACCATTTGTCCGGATCAGGCGTGGCCACGACGTTTAAAGTCGCTTTAGTAAGCAAAGCAGCAACAGGGGCCTCTTGATCAAGCAGAATGTCTCCTACGCCCACGCCTACGTATTGATTGCGCAGAATACCGGAGAATCCTTTATAGCTTGTGCTGTTACCCGCCATAACCGGATCAGTGCCCACATCGCTGACTCTGGACATATGCGCGACGATGCGTCGATCCGGATCAGCACGATTGATATTGGCATGGCAACTGGCACAATACTCGTTGAATAATGCCCTACCCTTAGTAGCGCGATCTTTGTCGATTTCTCCTAGAATATCTTCCGGCCATTCGGGTGATTGCAATTTCTGCAAATGCGATTCAATTCTGCTTAAATTATGTACATTGATAGAGGAATCAAATCTGACTTTTTTACTTGCAGGTGCTTGTCCACCGATAATGGTCGAAATGCTAAAGCCTTTTTCCTCCTTCCAATCAAGCGTGCCAAACACGCCGATCACTTCACCCACATTACGTCCCAATGATTCTAGCCCTGCGTTTGCGACCAAGCCGTTCCATTGCACATAATCATGTTGCACGATATCCCATAAAAAAGGGTAACTGACGGGGGCATTAGGTTTATTGAACAGCTTGTTACGTAACCGGCCTAATTGCCACCCATCAAGCGTTTGGGTAAGACGGCTGACCACACTGTCCCGTTGATCGCCGGTCATGATTTGATCAACGTTTTGCACAATTTTTTTGTACTCTGCTTCGGACATACCTTCTTCGCTCATTATCTTGCCATCTCGCAACAATTCCCTTAACACCCTCTCATTCACAAGATGTTCGAGCACGCGGTTATAAATACGCCCAAATGCATCCAGCCTAGCATAGCCGTAGGCCACATCGCTGCGATTGATGTCGATATAACCAATGAGACGTTGTGTGTATCGCTTAAGATCGTCAAGCACTTCCGATTCGGATTTATAATTGCCGCGAGCCAGCACATTCTTAACAAACCGGTTCCGTACTTCTTCATTTTTTTGCGTATATTTCAGAGCCTTAGCGATATCCTTCATGATGCTTTCCATATCCGCATTCGCCGGGCCGCCATCAATGCGGATACCTACTCCGTTATAATTGACTTGTGCCGTATGGCAAGCTGCGCAAGTCAGGCCTATATATTCTTTACCCATGTAGCTATCTTTAACCCAACCGACAGGTAGTGCATCCGGATTAGCGGTAGAAGCCTTTTGCGGTAAGTAACGATAAAAGTTCATATTATTGTCTGTACGAAAAAGCTCCGACTTCTTGGATTGTTCCAGCACCATGAAGAAATCATACGGCATTAAATTGGAACCTTGTGTTGTGGTATAAAACCATAAGCTGTCGGCAATATCCCAACCCTGTTCAAGATATTTGATCGTTGCGTAGCTATCGCCAAATTGATCCTGTTTAACCGTCGTTGCACCGCGATCAGGATCAGTCTCAGGAATTAACGTACAAGCCGATAGAATTGCGATGAAAAACAATGCTGAGATAAAAAATGCAGGCCGACTTTCTGAAGTTACAAAATAATGTTTCACAATCATTCCCCCTTCACTCGAATTTATTTAATCAGTATTGTCAAAAAAAATGCAATTATTCGTCTGCTACACCTATAAAAATCACGTGCCGTTACATTTTATGGAGCAACACAATCGTGTCCCTAGAATAATCTTAGCCAGTTACCTTCATATGACTTAGTGTACTCTCTTATTTTCCATACTTCACCCAACCCCCATATCTGCCGCACTTTTGTAATGACCTGCATGTATGCAACTCCGTCTAGAATCTGGAGAAGTTGTTATTAACCAAACAATCGTTTATTGCATAGATAAATTAAAGAAACAGCAAGTTAGGTGATCAGTTGCATTAAAAAAGTGATTCAATGCTTTTACATTGCTATTTTTACCAGTACAGCAGCTTTGCTGCCAGGTAAAAATCGTAACACGAATAATCAATGGCATGGTGCTTTTAGGCACGCCATATGCCAATATCAAACCGAGATAATTTCAAAAGAGGGGTTGGCGGATAACGAAGAAATTGATCATTGGAATAAAAAGGTAAGCATCCATGCAGTCTTGGCGCATCATGTATTCAATTTGAAAAATATTTCATTGAAAGTATAGGATCATAATTCTAGATAACAAACATATTCCAAGCCACATTCGCAATCAAACCGATTGCCACAACAATTACCAAAATAGCAAAACCTTGCTGCAGCCTTTGTCCTGCCAAACGATCGGCAAACAATCTACCGAGCAACATACCGAGGATAGTTCCACCACCAAATGGAAGAGCAATCGACCATTGCAAGGCTTCCATTAATATCGCTGAAACAACACCCATTAAAGAAATCAAGGCGATAATGGCGAGTGATGTAGCCAATATGGATGGCACACTCAAATCAGTGACTTTCTTTAGTGCCGGCACAATAATAAATCCGCCGCCTACGCCCAGAAGACCTGACAAAAAACCTGCCATCGTCCCTGACAATGCCAATGACTTAAAGCAAGGAATGTTCCAAATCAAGCGCCCATCAATGTCATCCAGCCGGCAAGGCGGTTCTTCTGTGCTACTCACAACATCAGCATGATCTTGCCGGCTTTGACGAAACATGCGAACAGCTACATAAATCAGCACACAGGCGAACAACAAGGTTAGTGGTGCATTCGGCAAGCGCTGCGCAAGCCATACCCCTGCCGGAGCAGTCAATGCGCCTGCAAAAGCAATCAGGCTGGCGGCCCGGTACCGGACAATTTTCTGCCTTAAACCCAGTAATGCTCCAATTGCAGCGGATAGCCCCACTGCGAACAAACCGATGGGAGCAGCCTCGGCAACTGTTAGATGCAAGCTGAACATGAGTAGCGGCACTGCAATGATGGTGCCACCGGCTCCTGTCAGAGCAAGTACAATCCCGGTTAATGCACCTAAAAAAATACCGATCAGAATAGGATCCATGTTGTTTAACTCACACCCGTTGAACCAGTCAGCCATTCACGGCCTCACCATGCCATTCCAGTATAACCAGGGAAATAACTTGGCTTTGAGCAGCCAAGAAAAACGCCTGGGTACTACCGGATCAAGCGGAAAAGTAGGTAGCAACTTACCGCCAAAACCAAATTCGGCCAGAATTACTTTGTCATTTTCCACCGTAAGCGGGCAAGCACCATAGCCCTCATAAATATGGGAGCATTCCCGCCCTTCTTTCGCTGCAAGTATATTTTCCGCCACGATGCCGATTTGTTTTCTGGCGGCCGCAGCCGTCTTGGCATTCGGTGAAGAACAAACATCACCTAACGAGAAAATATTGACATAACGCGGATATTGTAAGGTTTTTGGGTTCACTCCACAAAATCCCGCCGCATCGGCCAATGGGCTTTGACGAATAAAGTCCGGCGCTACCTGAGGTGGAACCACATGTAACATATCCAGTATTTTTTCAACCCGCGTTATATTTCCATCGCTATCCTTGATATCGAAAAAGCACTTAAATATTTTTCACTCTACCCCATGTTTGTAACATCTGAGTCAACTTTGCTCCACATACGTATCTCACAAACAAGAAAATAGAAATGGGAATCATTGAACTCGAACATCATCCCGATCTTTTTTGTGAATCAGAAAATAGACTACTGGTATGACCAGCAAGGAAAAAAGCGTTGAAGCAAAGATTCCGAAGATAAAACTCCAAGCCAATCCTGAGAATATTGGATCAAGAATAATCACAAAGGCGCCGAGCATTGCTGCGCCGGCAGTCAGAAAAATGGGGCGCAAACGAATTGCGCCGGCCTCGATCAAGGCTTCCGATAGCGTGACATCGCCACGCGTACGGATACGTTCGATAAAATCGACCAAAATGATGGAATTGCGCACGACGATCCCAGCCAGAGCGATCATGCCGATCATTGCCGTGGCGGTGAAATAGATCGGGTTGGGATAGCCTTCAATCGGCGAGACCATAATCAAATTAAGTAACCAGAAACCAGGCATGATACCGATAATCGTCAGCGGTATAGCTATCATCATAACCAGCGGCATGGTCAGTGAAGCGGTTTGACCAACGAGTAAGATATATATCATCACCAACGCAGCTGCAAAAGCAAGACCGAGATCGCGGAATACATCCACCGTGATTTTCCATTCACCTTCTCCCGAGAGTTCTACGATATAACCTTCCGGCAATGGCCGTTCGGCCAGAATATCCTGCAAATCAAAGATGGCCTCAACCGGGCTGCGTCCCGCCATTTCGGCTACGACAAAATGCACCCGGCGCAAATTCTTGTGGTAGACAGGCTGATCGGTATGCAACTGCATGGGGGTGACGATTTCACTCAACGGAATCAAATGACCTTGTGCGTTTTTCACCCGCAGCGTCAACAAATCGGGAACGGAAGAACGCAGTGCGCGCGGCAATTGCAACACGATTTCAAGCGGCATGCGCTCGGTATCCGAGTGCACTATACCTACCACATGACCGGCTGCGGCTATGCGCAGTGCCTCTGTAATCTGTGCGGCATTGACACCGGACAAAGCAGCTTTTTCGCGCTTAAGCTGAAAATGAATCTTGTCGTGCAGCTCTTCAGAAAAATCATCGATATCGACAACTCCTTCGATAGTTTCAATATCACCGCGCACACGCTGCGTGACTTGCACCAGATCTGCAATACTGGCCTCGGGCGGGCCGTAGATTTCTGCGACCACGCTCGCCAGTACTGGCGGTCCGGGTGGAATTTCCACAATTTTCAGGTTAGCGCCATATTGCTTGCCTATTTTTTCCACCTCAGGTCGAATGCGCAACGCAATTTCATGAGATTGATGCTTACGCATGTCTTTGGGTAATAGGTTGATTCGGACGTCCCCCATATAAGCGCCATTGCGCAGATAATAGCGACGCACCATACCGTTGAAATCCATCGGCGAAGCCACGCCCGTATAGGTTTGGTAATCTGTAACCTCATTGACGGTGGCAAGATAACTTCCTAGCGCGTGTGCAACTTCGTCGGTTTGTTCTAGCGTCGAACCTCGTGGCATGTCAATGATGATCTGTAGCTCATTCTTGTTATCGAACGGCAGCAGCTTCAGCGGCACGGCCCGGGTAACCGCCAGCATAACCGAAGCCGCAAAAGCAACCAAAATGATCAGCAGAAAAAACCATGCTCTGCCAGGTGTTGCCAACAAAGGGTGCAGCGTAGCGTGATAAATGCGGTAAATTTGCGTTTGCTCGAAATCTCCGGTCATTTCATGTTGTGGCTTGTGATAATCGGCTTGCAACAATTTGTAACTGGCCCAGGGGGTGACGGTAAAAGCCACAATCAACGAAATGAGCATAGCTATAGGAACGTTAAAAGCCATCGGCGCCATATACGGGCCCATCATGCCGGTAATGAAAAACATCGGTAGGAATGAAACGATAACGGTAAATGTTGCCAGTATAGTCGGTGGCCTGACTTCATCGACGGCTGTCAGCAGGGCATCCAACGGTGATTCTTTGCGCAGTTGATAATGCCGGTGAATATTTTCGACATCGACGATTGGATCATCCACTAACAGACCCAGAGACAGAATGAGCGCAAACAGCGTGACCCGGTTTATGGTGTATCCGGTAAGATAATCGAGCAGCAGCGTCAGCGCCAGCGTCATCGGCACCGCAAGCGATACGATGAATGCTTCTTTTGGGCCGAGGGAGAATGCCAGCAGCGCCATGATGATCACAATTGCAAAGCAAAGATGTTTGACAAGTTCGTTAACTTTGTGATTAGCCGTATCACCATAATCCCGTGTCACCGTCATCAAAACATCCTGCGGGACGATCGTACCATGCAGCGTGCCAGCCATAGCCAGCACATTATCGGCCACCGTGACGGCATTGCTGCCTTTGCGCTTGGCGATGGCGAGAGTCACCATCTGGCGCTCCTGTCCGGCCTGCGGATGTATGCTCGTCACCTTACCAACTGTGACCATGTTCTCGACTGCGGGACCGAAGCCGATGCGCGTATAATGGTTGACATTGGCTGGGCCGTCGACAACACGTGCCACATCGCGCAGAAAAACCGGCCGGTTGTTTATGCTTTTGATAACGACCGCTGCTATTTCCGTGGCGGAATGGAAATATGGACCGGCTTCCAGCAAAATTTCACGATTGCCGCGCTCAAAACTGCCGACATTTAGATTGACATTGGTTTCTGCCAACACCTGCACAATTTCGTTTAACGTAACGCCATGTACAGCTAGCCGCGCCGGGTCAGCATAAATTGACACGCGCCGCTGCTCACCACCGACCACCCAGCTTTTACCGACGTCGTCGATGCTTCTGAATGCAACGATCAGCTCGTCTGCAACGCGGCGCAGCGACATGGAATCATACTGACTGTTTTGTGACGACAACGTCAGCAAAACAATCGGCACATTATCGATTTCAACTGGATTCACCCTCCAGTCGGTAACACCCGGCGGAATCAGATGCTGGTTGGACAGCAGTTTGTTCCAGGTTTTGATCAAGCTGTTTTCGTAATGCTCCCCAACGTAGTAACGAACGGTGATCACCGCAGTACCGGGGCGGGAAACGGAATATACATATTCCACGCCCTCAATTTGCTTCAGTAACACTTCCAACGGCGTAGCCACCAGCTTTTCCACTTCCTCGCTCGAAGCGCCGGGATACTCAAGCAATATATCCATCACTGGCACAACGATTTGCGGATCTTCCTCTCGCGGTGTCAGTATCAGCGCAACTGCGCCCGCCAGCATCGATATGATCAGAAACAGTATTGAAAGCTGCGAAGTCGTGAAGACCTTGACAATACGGGTCGTCAGACCATGTCTGGCGCTCTGTTTACCAGGGTGGTTCATCACTGTATCTGCCGTGGATCGGTCATGACGATTTCGCCTGCACGCAAGCCGGAAATAACTTCGACCCGGTCACCAAAGGTTTTGCCAGTACGAATATGACGCATGGACTGCCGCCCGTCGGACAGCACCCGGACGATTTCCAACTGACCGAGATACTGCACAGCACTTGCCGGTATTAGCAATGCGGCATGTTCTTCGCAAACCTGTTTTAACCAGCCAAAATGTCCCGGTTTCAATCCCTCGAACGCAGGCAGCGCGATTTTGATCAATTGCGAGTGCGTCTGCGCATCCATTTCCGGAATGATTTCGTCAATCGGTGCGTTAAAAGTCTGATTGAGTGTATCGATCCGTACCATCACTGATTCTCCGGGATGAAGCGCCCCGGCACAGGCGGCTGGCACTTCGACTTCAAGTCTGAGGCCACGCGGAACTTGTAGAGTCACTACCGGAACACCCGGCATTCCCATGTCTCCCGGCTGTTTCAAGCGTTTGACAACTGTGCCGTCGAAAGGCGCAAGCAAAAGTGTGTCGGCCAACCGCGCCCGAATCTCAGTCAACGATCCGACTACCTGATTGGCGCGTGCCTGGGCTTCCTTTGCCAATGCCACTGCAGCGTCATAGTTTGCACGCGTTGCTGCTTCTTTTTCATACAAACCGCTGATCCGCCGATGATCTGCGCTTGCGCGAGCCGCGTGTGCATTCGCCCCTGCCAGGGTGGCAAGCGCTGCTTTCTCTTGGGCTCGGAGATCGCGCTCGTCCAGGCGTGCGATCACATCACCTTTTTTTACAGCATCTCCCGCGTTGACTTTGATTTCAATGATCCGAGCAGTCAGTCTGGGTGCAATATCGGCAACGGTTCTGGATTTTACGACACCTGGCCAGGCGAGCACATCACCTACTTGTTGTTGTATAACGGCTGACGTGTACTCGATCGGCGGATCGGCTTTCCTCGCCAAAGGAGTTGTTCCCGGTGTTACTTTGCCGACAAAACCGCCTTGCATGTAAATTAGCAGCAGAACCAGCACCAGCGTTACAACAACGACTGTAATGGCTCTTCTGATATTTTTCTGTGTATGTACCAAAAACATAGGTGTTCCTTTATTTCCAGTCGCCCACTGCTTTTTTCAGCGCTATTTCCGCACTCAGTGCGTCGTAATGCGCTGCAATGGAACCGGACTGCGCTTTATTCCGGGCCACCTCGGATTCAATGTAACGCGTAACTGTCGCCATTCCAGCTCGTCGCTCTTCATGCACCAACCTTAGAGCTTCTTCGGCCGCTTGTACCGAGGTTTCGGCAACATGTAGCCGCGCCAGTGCTTCTTGCAAATTCAAAAAAGCGGTTTTGACTTCCTGCTCGATTGCTAGCCTGGTTTTTCTCGCCATTTCGCGCATTTCTTTCACCTTTCTTTCTGCGGCGCTGACACGTTGTTTGGTATTAAAACCCGAGAACAGATTCATTTCAACGGCGACTCCGACAGTGACATTATCCTTATGGCCAGAGAAACCGGGAGACTGGCTATTTTGACCGTAACTGACAAACGCATCGGCCTTGGGCAAATACGCACCCCTCTCTGCTTTGAGCTCGCGTTCGCTGATTTCTACCTGCTTGGCTACCGCCATAACTTCAGGACGTGCGCCCATTGCCTGTTCGAGCATTCCATCAAACGATACATTCAAATGAGGTTTGATTAGTTTGGATGCCGCTACAATAGAAAATACAGTAGAATTTCCCAGTCCGAGCAAATTGGCAATACTGGTTTTAGATAGTTCGATAGCGTTGACAGCCCTGATTTCGGCTTCTTTCGCCTCAGCCAGTTTAACATCCAGAGACAGCACCTCGGATTTCAGCGCGGTTCCCGCCTCGTATAGCAGTTTGGTTTGTTTCAGTTCGCTGGAAATAGCATGAATGGAATCTTTCGCAATTTTTATCGCTTCCCCCGCTGCCTGGTAAGCGTAAAAAGAAATCGTCACCGCTTCCACCAGCGCATTTTTCACGGTTAAACGCTCAAATTCGGCCACATCAACGCCAAGCTCGGCGGCCTTGCTTTTCTGATAATCCTGTCCACCACGAAAAAGCGACAAGGTACCGACAATTTCCGGGCGGAAATTTTGCCGATAACCGGGGCTGTTGATATTCTGCATAGCATTAGCATCAAAATCCCGCTGCGCCACAATCATGGCAAATACTTGCGCCGGATTGTTGGAGTTCTCATAACTGGCCCGGGCCGAAATCTGCGGATAAAACGCAGAAAGCGCTATGCCCAGGCGGGCTTCAGCCTGTTTTATACGCTCGACGGCAATTTGCAGATCAGGATTGTTGGTCAATGCATAGCCAATGGCTTGATCGAGCGTGAACACCTGCGCTGCCGATTCTTTCACCGCCGTTTCGTTAGCATTCTTCCCGAAAACAGTGTTTTCGTTTGCTGACAGACGCGATGACATTACGATCAGTATCAGAACTGATACCAGTATCAGTTTATTTTGAATACTTTTAGACATATCTTCACGGTATGAGTGACAACCGGCAACGGCCATCACGTGGCCGGAGAAACACATCCGGCTCAGTACAAACAGCAGATTAGCTATCAGAAGGCATTCCCCTGTTTAACACCTAATTTTTTCAGAAACATTGCCATCGGACAGAATCCTGTGAATGCCGACTGCAACAAATTGGCGCCGACAAAGGTAGTAAACCACAACCAATTGTTTGAATGAAAGTGTGCCAGCAATAAGCTGAGTAAAATAAAGCTGCCTGCAACAGCCATTACTGCTCTATCCAGTGTCATTTTATTTATCTCCTTACTTTAACCTACCGAGTCCCATCAGTTTAAGGATAAGTTTTTCATAGTAGGGTTCACTGATACCTTTACGTACTTTACGCATAAAGTATTTCTCAAAACCAATTTTTGCCAAATGCACCCATTTCCCTTCCGAAGACCATGTTGTATTACGCGGTGGAATTTGTGGTTGCGCCAAAAAAGCTACGCCGGTATCGCCAAAATCCGCTAAGCATAAAGCATTCCATGTTGCTTTGTACGATGGTTCTTTGCCAGACAATTCTTCAGCAATATTATGAGCAACCGCGGTTACCATGGATTCAATCATATAACCTGTTTTGGGCGCACCTACGGGTAACGGCGTTTTTTCAATTGGCGAAATGGCAATACAGACACCAACGGAATAAATGTTTTTATAAACGGTATTGCGCTGATGTTCATCTACCAGAACAAAGCCGCGCGGATTCACCAAACCTTGGGCCTTGACATTACGAACTGCGTCGACACCGGTAAAGGCGGGCAACATCATAGCGTGTTTAAAGGGCAGTTCATGTTTTTTTCTGTCATGGCCCTCTTCATCAACCTCGGTCACAAAAATTTTTCCAAGCTCAATCTTATCGGTACGGGCATTCGTTATCCATTTTATGGTCTTGTCGCGCAAGGCACCTTCCAGCAAACCTTTGGTATCGCCGACACCGCCTAGCCCAAGATGACCGATATATGGCTCCGCAGTAACAAAGGTCATTGGTACCTTATCGCGCATCTTTCGCTTACGCAATTCAGTTTCAAGAATCATTAGATACTCATACGCAGGACCGAAACAAGATGCCCCCTGAACCGCACCGACAACAATCGGGCCAGGGTCTTCAATAAACCTGAGCCAGTCTTCCGCAGCGGCGGCGGCATGATCAACATGACAGACAGAAGAGGTATAGCCTTCCGGCCCCAGACCCGGAATCTCATCAAATGCCAGGCGCGGCCCTGTCGCAATAATTAGGAAATCATAAGCCACAGCAGACTCATCTTCGAGAATCACCTGATTATTATCTGGATCGAGGACTGACGCCGCTTTTTGAATAAAGATGATATCTTTTTTTTTCATGACTGGTGCCAGCTCGATTTTCAATGATTCTGCGGTTCGCCATCCGGGTGGAACCCAAACATTCGATGGCACAAAATGGAAAGTTGATGTATTAGAGATCACGATCACTTCATGGTGTTTGCCGACAGCTTCCTTCATTTCATAAGCCATCGGGACACCTCCGATTCCTGCGCCAAGAATAACAATACGTGCCATACCGCCCCCTTGAATATTTATCGAACATCATTTCCCAATCACAAAGAAAATGAGATTGAGGCTTATTTTAAGATCACTGGCTGATCACCTATTAAATAAGAATAAATCAAAGTTTTTTAAAAATAAATAATATTATATTTTTTGTGCTTCTAAGCCAGCTGCAGTTTCAATTGAGCCTTGATTTGCCATTTCCCATAAAACCAAGCCGATACCGGAAACAAGACTGGATATCAGGGCATTAAACTACTGGTCATAATGCGCGTCTTCCCGGAGTTAAGTAATTAGCTCAATAGATATCCGATGACATAAACCCCTGCTATGCCGGAAACGCCACCAATCCGTCCACCAAACAGCGATACAATTGCTGTCGCGATACCTATTACCAGGCCGCAGGCCAGTGCAGACTCAGATGTAAAGTGCATCCACTCAACCTTCACAACTTTTTTTAAAATTATTTAAAGACAAAACAATATTACATATTATTATATATTATAGTCAATGAATATTTTTGATACTTCCTACAATAAAGGAGATAACCATGCAACCGAATATTCAGGCATTTTTTGACCCAGCAACCTGGACAGTCAGTTATGTCGTATTTGATGAACCTGGAGGAAGTTGCGCAATAATTGACCCCGTACTTGATTACGATCCGAAAGCAGGCAGAACGAAAACCCATTCTGCGGACAAATTAATTGCCTTTGTTAATGAACAACGACTAACTGTTAGCTGGATTCTCGAAACGCATGCCCACGCCGATCATCTCTCTTCCGCTCACTACCTCAAGCAAAAGTTGGGTGGAAAAACCGCCATTGGCAATCATCTTCCAACAGTGCAAAAGGTTTTCAAAGAATTATTCAACATGGAATCCGAATTCTCAACGGATGGTAAGCAATTTGACCATCTATTTTCCGACGGCGAAATATTCCACATAGGAAAACTGAGCGCCAAGGCAATTTCAGTTTCAGGACATACGCCAGCCGATATGGCCTATCAATTCGACGATGCAATTTTTATAGGCGATACGCTATTTATGCCCGATGTCGGTACTGCACGCGCCGATTTTCCAGGTGGCGACGCCCGTCAGTTGTACCGCTCTATCCGTAAGCTGCTGGATTTTCCTGCGGATACAAGATTATTCATGTGCCACGACTATCCTCCCAACAATCGTCCTGCCCAATGGCAAAGCACAGTTGCGGAGGAACGTGCGCACAATATCCATGTTCACGATGGCGTGAGTGAAGATGAATTTGTGACCATGCGCACCAAGCGCGATGCAACACTGGAAATGCCGGTACTGCTGTTGCCTTCCGTGCAAGTCAATGTGCGTGCGGGGCAAATGCCTCCGGCGGAAGACAATGGCGTCATTTATTTTAAAATACCGATTAATGTCATCTAGGAGAGGCTTTTGCAACATTAACACTAGTAATTTCTGAAGAAACCTCATAAAGAGAGGTTTTTGATCGGTGATCAAGCAGGGTATTTTTTGTAACTATTTCATAACAAGGCCTGAAGGCGATGGATCTGAGGCACTTAATCGGTTCAAATCAGTGAATTTTGTCCAACTCCTAACATACACATATACACATTGTTAATGCATTTCAGTTTTTTATTGAAGGAACCTTTATCTTACCTGAACCGCATAACCTATCAATGATGCGTATGCTGATGGGTATTATGCCCCGGCACAGCATGCCGGGCATGATCGTTTAACTGCGCATCAAACCATCGATGGATGGCATGCTTGAGCTTTTCGATAGACGTGGCATAAGTAATTTCCGCGCCATCCGGCAATTCCTTATACATAATTTCCAGTTGACCGGATTTGGCTGCTTTCAATTCCGCTAAACCAGGCATTGAGGCACCATGAATTTTTTCTGGATTTGAAAAATTGCCTTGTTTGAATGCTTCCGCAATTTCCGATAAATGTGACCGGATCAAGTTAATTTGTTCAACATCGGATTTATCTTTAACGATAACCTGCTGAACTCCGCCGCTATCAGTTTTGGAAAAAATATGCACGGTTTTTTCCAAATCAAAAGGCATCACATGCGAACCGCGCTCGGCCACCTCATCAAGCCGCTGATCATCGGCTTTTTCTAAAGCATAAATAGGTATTGATAACGCCGAAGCAAGCAAGAATGAAGCGATAAGAAATTTATTCATTTTTAACTCCAATTACTAACTGCCGATTCAATCAATTGTTAACACCGGCTAAATTATCACTCGTTAGGATTTACTAAATTTCCGCAACCGATTCCTGACACAGGTTTTTGCGTAGCAGTATCGATAATCCATAAATCACAAAAAGTATTTGCGCCAAATGTTTGCACATCGGTAGAAAACTGAATTTGATATTTACCACCAGGACTAGCCTGCATTTGCAAATCAACTTGTGTATGGAATGCTCCGCCCTGAAAAGCAATCGTGACGCTGTGCTGCCCCGGTTGGATTAGCAGTGCTGAATTCCAGCCGCGTAGACCGGACATCACTCGTTTACCATCTACCGCTAAAACATATGCTGTCAGTTCGTCATTAGGCAGAGCGCCTTG
>CADEDJ010000031.1:23346-38277 GCA_902826055.1 uncultured Nitrosomonas sp.
AGAGCCAATCAATGTCGCAACCGACTTTTCATCTTCAGTTGGAGCAACATATTGCAGCTCTGGCAGTATATGCGTGACCGGCTGCTGAGTGACGCAGCCACCAATGAGTAAAATTGTTATCAGTAAAAAACCTAGTTTCATGGATGAACAATAAAACTCTGGGCAGTGATAAATCTCTCTCAGATGAAGAAAAACTGTCGATGAGACCCTCGGCAAAACCGAGGGTGTTTGCTAATTCAAAAGATTAATGACCTGATTGACGCATATGTTTCATAGCTTCTTCAGAATGCTTGGCGGATTCTTCCCCATGCCCCATATCGGCATGTTTAATCGATTCTTCTAAATGCTTAATCGCTTCATCCATATGCTTATGAGCGGTTGCATGATCGTCTCTTGCCGCTTTAGCATGTGCCAAACTGTCTTTTGCATGCTGAAGCGCCTCTTTGGCATGGCCCATTTCACCATGTGCCTGCGCTTTCCCCGCATGCTCCATCGCTTCTGAAGTATGCCCGGCATCAGCCGCCAGAACATGAGAATTCATAAAAACCGCCAATACTCCAGTTGCTACCGTTATGGATATTGCTCGCATGATAATTACTCCTTTCTCTGTTAACATATTGAAAAATTGATACTCTTTAAATGTCTTAAAGCGTTGATACCCAATCTTAAAAAAATCCGTTCATTTCTTTCGAACAAATTCAAAGCTGGCTAACACCAGATTCCGGTATATATGGCTATCTATATTACTGATAATATCGTTCACTAGCTGATGACAATCATATCATTGCTGGCATTTACAGAATGGGCATTTTAAAAAATAAAGCAAGAAAATTATTGAAACCGCATTTATGAAAAAATTGGCGCGCATATTTCTTATTTTTTTCGTTATTTCATCGCTCTTTGGGTGCTTGTCACCCATTGCATTGAATCGGGCGGTGGAGCTCTACGATCAAGCGGCAATCCGCTCGGAGTCAAGGCAGCTGTTGACCAATATTGCGCGTGCTCAGCATCATGAACCATTGCATTTTACGCGCGTTTCAAACATTGCCGCGACATTTAATTTCAGCGTCAATGCCGGTGCGACACCGGCATTGACCGGAGAAAGCGGTAGTTTATTGGCACCCATATTTGGCGGCGGCGTATCGGAAAATCCAACATTCAGTATCGACCCGATTGCTAGCGAAGAATTCACCAAGCGTCTGCTGACACCATTCAGCCAGCATAAACTGACACTTTTACTGCGTCAGCACTTTGATATCGATCTATTGCTGCGAATGATGGCACAAGAGGTTTACTTGCATCGTAGCGAACAACAAAACACTGCTCACGATACCGCCGTACATGAGAAACGAGGCCATCAGCGCCGCTTGCACCGTGGCGCCAAAACATTTTCAGACTCTGCCACTCCCGGCTTTGCAGAACAGAATAAAGCCGATGAATTCCTCCCCGGTTTTCAACTTACTAAGGAACAGGAACATCGCATGCGTTACCGGCAGCGCACGCACCTGCAACAAACCGCCTATCACAATAACCCGTCCGATCGCGCTGGATACGAGATGTTTCGCCGTATCGTATTGCATTTGTCCGCAATTCAGGATCAGAAGCAATTGTTTGCCGAGCCATTGACATTCGAGCGTAGCTGGGAAATATCCGATAGCGGAATTTCGGCAGAAGGACTTTTCCAAGCCATCGAAAAAGATTTTACCGTCAGCCATGATCAAGAAAAAAATGTCTATACATTAAGCAAACAATTACCGGGTCCCATTCTCATTACCAACTACGACCCCAACATCCTCTGCTGCGAAGAACGGGCAGAGATATATAATCTGGTCAATCCATGGATTGAAAATGACGTCGCTTTCGATATCCGCCCTGACTATCCCGGCGGCGAGTGGCCCATTCGGGGCGCTTTCAGACTCAGGAGCTTTCATACGATATTGAATTTTCTCGGGCACGCATTGGGGGAACAAGCGGAATATTATGTGGAAAAAGACCCACGCACCCCGCCTATTGCCAGAAATGAAAATCCCAGCCATACCTTAGGCTTGATCGTCGCGAATGAATTACCCGCCGGCATCAATTTATCCGTCCAGTCACACGATAAGTATTATGCGGTGGATACAACCGGAACCAATGCGCATTGGAATCTTAATGCTTTTCAATTGCTCTATATTTTGTACCGGTTGACGATTACCGATGCCAAATCATTGGGGTTACCGATTACGATCGCGAAATAAACTCGTCTGTCAAACCAACCACTCGGGATGAAAAATTAAAATAACGCCCAAACCAAGCATGACCGCGCCACTGCATAGCTTGAGCCATTGCCCGGCCTGTTCGGTAAGTTTACGGCTACTCAATGCAATGACAGCAAGCGCAACCATTAACGCATCATCCGCGATGTAACCCAGAATATAAAGGCCCAAATAAGCATAATGCGCTAGCGGATCCAACGCCTGCTGAATCAATATTGCAGTATAGATGGCTGGAAAACCTGCGGTACAAAGCAGCTCGATGAAATTGACCAAAACTGCCAATACAGCGACTGCAATCATAGAAGACAAAGGATTATCAGCAGTTAGCACGGCTCTCATGCGTGCATATAAACCGGGTTTGGCGGATTCCGGAATGGATAAAGAAAATCCCTTTTTCCAATAAAAGAAATCTTTTACATTAAGCCCGCCGATCGCAAATGCCACGCCTCCCAATAGCCATCTCAAAGCTGCAGAGAATCCTATCAACAAAAAGATATTGAGCCAAGCAGCCATAAAGACATAATAAACAGCCCCGCTTGCCAGCACAAAAGTACCTGCGATGAGCGCCATTTTTTTGCGATCCTGCAAATGAATAAGCAAAGACAATAAAAATAGCAACACCCACATGGCGCAGGGATTAAAGCCATCCAATAAACCCATCGCAAGTGTAAATAGCGGCAAGCCAAGATTGGCAACGTTCAGCGTTCCAAACAACGATGTTTCAACATTGCCAATCGATAAATCCCCGCCATCCACCAAAGTGGTCAAAATAGAACCGGTGTGATCCGGATTATCGAAACCGACAACCAGTCGACCATTGAATTTAAAAGTGGGCACACCTGGCGGCCAGACACCGGCTGCTTGTGAATAACGCGACAATGTGTCAAGCGCATTGGCGTCACGATCTACCGAATAATAAACAATTTGCAACCGCGGACGCTGGCTACCAAATGTCTGCAAGAATTCTTTTGCTTTTGCACAGTGCGGGCAACCATCACGGACATAAACCTCGAGTACGTTTGCAGGTAAGCTATCGCGTGCTTCATCGCTATTGGCTTGCAGCGGCAGAAACAACAAAGAAAGAAATAAGGCGTATCTCAGAATCAGCGCAAGAAAATGACATCCGGCAGTTTGACAGTTCTTACCGTCACCCGCCGACGATTGAATAGTCATACTTGTGATTCGAAATTTTCTATTGAAGTTGTGAATCTGGCTCTCAGACCGAGAGCCAGCAGTGATCTAAGTGAATCGATTAAGGAAATGCCGGAACTCTGGGTTCTGTTTGTTCGACTTCGACCTGAGGCAAATGCTGCTTAACTCGATCTTCAATCTCATTGACCCGATCGGCGGATACATCGACCAGCACCAGCAATTTCCCTGCTTCAATTTCATCTTCAAATTCCTTAGTGCGGCGATTGCCGACACTCATGCCGACCATGCCACCCAGCCACGACCCAACCCCCGCACCGGCCAGAGTGGTTGCCAATAAAACGCCGCCTGCAATGACCGTCGATGCCGGCGGCAATGCAACGGCAACCAATCCAGCGAGCAAACCGGTTGCACCGCCTAGCGCTACGCCTTGCTCTACAGCAGGAACAAAATCAGATTTCTGCAACAGGTTGGCTTCCGGCAAATTTTCCAGTGGCGTTCCGCGTTTAGCGATTACATGAATATGCTTTTCTTCAATTCTTGCTAAAAGCAAATCATCAACAATTTTCTTGGTGGTGGTAATGTCCGGAACTAAAAAATATATGCGCCGCATGATGTTCTCCTTTTTATACAGGTTAGTAATAAAAAGAGTAAGAATTACTCTTTTAGTTGAAACATCTTTAATTACTGTGATAGCAGTTTAACCTGCCTCATATACTTTAATTATAAATATTTTTAACTTAAACATTATATTTATTATGAAATATTTTTAAACTCATTCAGAGCAATACTATTGCTAGCCGCAATAAAAACTTCAGCTCATGCTGCAGTCATGTTTTATCCAAATAAACTGGCTGTTACTTCTGACTCCACAAGTCAATATATCGTAGGCAAACATGACCGTGCTCAAATTAAGTTTTGGGATTAATGATCGCCATATCCACCATGGGAATCGTGGCCGTCATGGTCATGATCCAATTTTAACGACTCAAGCATTTTTCTCTGTGCTTCCGTCAGTACAGAATGGATGTCTTTACGTTCATTTATGTGGAAGTCGACCATTGCATTGAACGCATCCGTATGATCCTTGCCAAGTTTGGATAACTGAGCATCACTCGTGCCGGGATTCATGCTTGCTTTTTTGAATGCTTTCATGCTTTTTTTCACTTTTTCCTTAAGGCGTTCGTGTTCCTGTTCATGTTTCAAGTGTAAACGTACGATTTTACCCAGTTGCTCGTCGCTCAACTTCAACGTATCGGCGTGAGCAATGATCAGATGCGCATAATCATGATTGTGCTTCTTCATGCCATGACCCTTTTTATCACCATGACCGCCTTTGCCTTCACCGTGCCCTCCGTGTCCACTCTGGTTGCTATGGCCCTGGCCGTGTTTATTGCCTTCGCCTTGATGGCCTTCAGTATGCTTACTTCCTCCACCCTGCCCGCTTTCTTTTTCTTGGCCATGTTGATGCGCCTGGGCAAGAATCAAGGCACGGTTTTCCGATTGATGCGGAGTCAATTCGTTACTCGCCAAGGTGATTGAAGCTACACCAAAAAACATGGCGGAACCGATTGTGACAAAAGACATGGATTGTTTACTTAACATGAAAATTCTCCTGATTAATTGATTGAAGTTAAAAAATTGCGTGTTACACCTTCTGTTGCATGTAGAAACTGCTTAGCAAGTACATTGAGGTTACCGATGCTGCCACGATAGGTTTTTGAAGTTAGACATTTCTGCCAGTCAAAAAGTTATAGATTTAACAGATTGAACTGGCAGATGCCCTATTTATTTCGATTTACGAAGTTGCCGCTTGCGCAAAAAAAGTATAAGAAATGGTTACCGTATCGATGCCCGCCGGTAACTCGGGATTAATAAAAAACTTCACGGGCATTTGCCTTACTTCACCGGGTTTTAACGTTTGTTGCGTAAAACAGAAGCACTCGATTTTTCTCAGATACTGGTCCAAGTTGCGTGGACTGTAACTTGGAATCGCCTGGCCGGTAATTTCGTGATCCGATTCATTTTTGATTTCATACATGACTTCAACAGGCTCACCGGGATGTATTTGAACTTTGGATTGGAGTGGCTTGAATTTCCAATGCATACCCCGGACATTTGCATCCAACTCGATTGCAATAAGCCGAGACATGTCGGTCGTGAAAGCATTATCCGTCGCTACCGGTATGCGCTGATTATTGATGCCGGCCACTTCGCAAAACTTCTCGTACATCGGAACAAGCGCGTAACCAAACCCAAACATCGCCACTGTAAAAATCAATAATTTCTTGCGTATCGTTTTATTGACTTCGCCCCAGCTTGCAGTTACTGCTTGATGATTGCTGATTTTCATAGCCTGACAGTCCTTAAATAAAAACTACAGTTAGCGGAGTTGAAAAGCAATTAGCAAACCTTCATTTCCATCAAATGCAAACTTTTATGCTTTTCATCTGAACGAAAAATGCTAATTTCCGCATTTAGAAATACTGCTGAGCATAAAGTTTCTTAACGTTTAATTTTTAGTACAGGAAACAAACAACACAGCAAGGTGTAAGCTCTTTAAGAAAAGTTTAACGCAAAAAAACAGTCAATTCGAAAGTGCCCGGCTGTTAGACCGGGCACGAAAACCAATCGAAAATACAAAATTCAGTTTTCGATTTGCATTGGCGAAAATCAAAAACCCGATAGCGGCTAAATTCAGTATTTGCTGGCGTTATTCACGCCTTGTTTGAATCGGAATATGAAAAATATCTTGGTCATAGTATTTACCCATTGCTGAATTGGAAGGATAGGCGAAAATAATATCAATCCCATTCCAATAGCAATTACAATCCCTAATAGGATGGAAATGACTGTAAAAATACGCTGCCATGCCGGTACGATATCAGGATCGGCACCGATATTCATTGGAATTCGCAAGAGGCTATCTTCGGTCAAGGCATCTTGATCGCCTATCGTCAAATACAACGCATAATAACCTTCTTCACTCAGATCGACTTGTGTTTCAATCATACCTTTTGGATACAGCTTAACCGGTACTTCAACAATCGTTGCAATATCGCGGAAATTTTCTGCATCCTTATCGTCTTCTCCAATCAATTCTTGCTTGACTATGCGAACTCCGATAGGCAGCTCGCGGGTGTCTTCGTCAGCGAGATCCGCAGTGAAATACAACGAACCGGAGCGCGGAATCTCCTTGCAATAGGATCTCAAAAACTTATTTCTAGCTTTACCCTTTATATTTTCAAGATCATTATCGGGTTTGATATAAGCACTGAAATAAATCGCATAAAAATCGCTGGTGACTAGACAACCTGCCGTTTGAGAATATTCAAATTGCACCGGCGTTGAAATATTCTTCTTGCCACAACCAAAAACAAGAGAAATAGAAATAGAAAAAAACAAACATACTGCTAGTTGTTTCTTTGAGAGTGATTTCATGATGATCTAAACTCCTATGAATGGGATGGAATGGACGGGATTGCTGGCTAATCCGGTTTCTCGACGGTGAAACTGAATTTTCCGGAAACAACATGCGTATCTGCTGAAATAACGCGGTATCGCACCGTGTAAGTATCTGGAGGAAGGCTCGGAATGCTGGTAAAGATATGCGATGGATCAAGCGCTTCTTGCTTAATGTCCTTATTATCAACACGCTTGCCGGAGCTGTTTATAACCGCAAGTGACTTATGCGCGCTCATGACATTCTCATTAAACCAAATATCGACTTGAGGAGGAGATTGAGAAATCGTGCTATCTTTATCCGGAGAAGATCTAACCATGACAGCATGCGCTGAGACGGTAGCAGGCAAGACAGTAAGAAAAAATAGAGCAATGAGGATATATATTAAAAAAGTAGCGCTACAACGCATCATGAATCTATTCTCCTAAAATTGAGCTAATCCTGAGCAATACGCTTCATCATTGCTCGATAGTAAAGTTGAAAAACTCGCGATTACGATCCAATAACTTGAGTAATTGATACATTCATATCAGCCTCATTTAAACGTATACTGGACCAACCTATGGGTATGCGAGGAATTTTTTTCCGTCCAGAGCGCTAAGAACTTGCGCCCAGTAGCTATTAACTTTGGGTGCGTGGGTGAAAGACCCGCTTCGGATAATCGTTGAGGTGTTGACCATGAGACGCCCCCGTCCGCCGACTTGGACAGTAAAATATTTACACCGCCTGGCTCAATTTCATTCCAAATGGCAGCAATGGTATTGGCGTCGGTTCCAGCGAGAACGGCAATATCGCCATTCGTTGCCATTTCTCCCAATTTTTTCGGTGCGGACCAACTTTGGCCATGATTGCTTGAAACCAGTTGATATAAACCCGATTTATCTTCGGCACCAGTCCATACCACGCCATGTAACTGGGCACGATCATTTAATCCGATTGATTTCAATCCGCCCCCGATGTGCGGACATCCCTCAAAATTCCACTGAAAATCACCTACAGCGCTATTTTTTTTCCATGTCAGACCACCATCAAGAGACTGCATTAATGCCATATCACGCGGAACCAAGTCACGATACAGAACATTTAATTGATTCCGGGCAGACAATGCAAAAGTATTCCAGCAACACGAGCAGGTTGAATCGTCCAAAGTAATTGGCTGACTCCAATGCTTTCCGTGATCAATAGACCGGGCATACCGAAGGCTCTGATAGCCATTTTCCTCCGGATCCTCCAACCAGATGACATGAAAAACACCTTGCTGATCAGCAATTAAATCGATATACGCTTGATTGCCTCCGTTATCTGACGCTGGATTTGCACCCTTATTCCAGGTTGTTCCGTTATCGGATGAAAATGCGCTAACCATCGGTCCCATCGTTGGAAACTCCCCGCTTGTTTGCCAAATGGCAACCAGATGCTGCCCTTGCGCGGCTAATTGGATATCATTCCCTCGTTTGCCGATTACTGTTGGAAAATGAGGTATGCTTACCGCATCCATCCAATGATGGCCACCGTCCTCAGAGCGGGTATAACGTATGGCAGTTTCCTGATCAGTTGCAATATGCTTACCGCTGACGATGAGATGAATTGTTTGGTCGTCCTCGAGATAGACATCAAATGATGAAACATCAGACAAGTCCAGAATTAATTTGAAATAACCGGCATTGTACGAATCACCGATGGTTCTAGCCGCTCTATCGCTCAATTCCGGTTTGCCCGATTCTAAAGAGCAACCCATGAGTACCAAATAGACCAAGCCAATCAATCTCAACAGAGTACGATATCTCATTTTGCTTGGGTGCCTGAAGTAAATATCAACTGAAAACATAAGCGTTTCAACTCTAAGAAGAATTGAATATTTGTTTGTTTGATAAAGAATCACTCAAAAAATCATCTATCAACAAAGCTGTAAAAAATGCTTTCAGTTTATCAACAGAGGTATAGGGGGTAAATTTTTCTCGACTATAAAAGAGGAGGGATACGGTCGATAGAATCATTAATCTCATATGGAAAACTGAAAGCAAGTGTATTATGAACAATATGTAAGTACTTGAGAATGTGGCAAATTGTCGCATCCTCTTCAAATTTACATACTTTTAATAATCAATCCGCAATGAACCCATGTAAGTACGGGGCGCACCGGGTAAAATGTACCAGGCTCCCGCCGCAGAAGCGTAATACAATTCACTTGAGACGTTATGAACATTGAGCTGTGCAGTTAAGTGCATCTGGTTCATCAATTTCTTTCTGTAACTTGCCATGAGGTTGCCAATCACAAAAGCCGGAAGATGAAATGAATTTTCTGCATCACCTTGTCTTTCTCCTATACCTTGTATACCGCCACCAAGTTTTAGGCCACGCAATGCACCGTTTCGAAATTCATACGTATTCCAATAACTACCAGTATGTGCGGCGGCGCCGAACAAGCGGTTGCCCTGGTTGCCGCTCGTAACGCCAGCAATACTGCCGTCATCGTCAGTCAATACGCTATTGTCTTTAGTGATTTTGGCAAATGGCAGATAGCTATAGGTGGCGATCATGTTCCAACCAGGCAGTACTTCGCCGGCAATGTCGATTTCGATACCACGTGTTTCAGCTTCACCAATCGCTTTGGAGAAAAATGGATTGATGGGATCCCGAATAGCGATATTCTGTTTGGTTAGTCCAAAATAAGAAAAGGTGGAACGCAAACGCCCATCAAAAAATTCGGTTTTAATGCCCATTTCCCATTGTTGGGCCGTTTGAGGGGGCAACTTCTTTCGATCCACATCAAAGCCGTTGGAAACGCCAAAATTTTCCGTATAGCTGCCATATACCGATAACCATTCCATTGGTCGCCATAACAATCCACCGCGCGGAGAAAAACGATCATCTTTTCCCGTAGTGGTGTTTGTTACCGTATCTCTGTTGATGGCATTATCATATCGAAACCCACCCATTACATGCAGGTTAAAGGGTAATTTCACCTGATCTTGAAAGTAGGCACCGTGCCAAGACTGCTTGTCTCTAAAAAACTGCACATTACTGGGATCAGTATTGGGAGGCAGGGGATCGGTCATATGGGTATGATTAAAAATATTGATTGAATCGGAAGGACAACAAATGACCGGCGTTTTATTTCCATCTACTGAATGGAAGTAGTCGTAGCCAAACAGCAGTGTATGGTGCAGTTTACCAGTTGTGACGTTGCCAACCAGATTCAACATGCTTTGGTAGTTTCTAGTGAGCAAATTCTGATCGACGAAAAAACGATCGATCGTGCCAAATGGCCGTTCCGGAGTATCAACAGGCTGTGCTGCTGAAAAGCCCACAATAGATCTCTCCCTGCCTACATCATTAAGGCTCAGGGAAAGCCAGTTCATGATTTTCCAGTTGTCATTAAACTGGTGTGACCAGTTAATGCCGCCAAAATACCGATCACTCTTATGCACGCTTACACTCGGTTCATCCAAAGTGCGACTGCGAGGGATAGATGCCGGTCTGTCACCTAATGCAACAATTCCACCCTCCACGTACATGTTTTTGGATTGATATTCCATTTCAGCGGTGATCTGAGTGCGTGGACTGATGTGCCAGGTGAACGAGGGAGCAAAAAACACCGACTTCCGATAATCGAAATCACGAAACGAGCGTGAATTCTCATATGAAAGATTCATGCGGTACAGTAATACAGCATCTCTGGTGATCGGGCCGGTCGCATCGATGGCGGTGCGATAGAAATCGAAATTGCCTGTTTGCTGTTGCAGAGAATAATAAGATGTAGAAAGTGCTTGCTTGGTTACGACGTTGATGATGCCACCGGGATCAGCGCGTCCGAATAAAATAGATCCCGGGCCCTTGAGTACCTCGATCTGTTCGATGTTAGCCATTTCCACACCCGTATTGAACGGTATAAATACGCCATTGCGATAATACGCATTGGTTGCAAACCCCCGGATATTGAAGGAGTCTCCCGGCGGCACATTTTCGCGCGAAAATGTCACGCCACTGACATTCTGCAACGCATCTTGCAACCGGAATGACTGGCGGTCACGCAATACTTGTCCTGGAACAATTTGTACCGAAAACGGTGTTTCCATAACTGGCGTATTTGTACGAGTTGCGGTTGTAGCATTAGTGCGGATATAGCGCGGATCATTTGGTGAGTTCTGAACCATTGCTCCAGGCACGGTAATTTCCGGTAGCGTAGTGGACGTAGCGGTGCTTTTGTTTTCATCAGGCCTCACGCTGCTGAGTTGTTTTGCATCGCGATGAGAAGCTGATTGAGAAACCTGTTTCAACTGACTATCAGTCCAACGTGCTGCTGGATCGGTTATCACGGTTAATGCTTTGACTGATGTTTCTCTAGGCATATCGCTCGCATGGATTTGCGATACCATCCCCAGTACACTTAAAACAAACACTAATCTGACACTGCACCGTTTGCAGCAAATCGACAATTTCGTATCTGCAAACCCCGACTCTTGAAACAATAAATATTGATTTACAGCAACTAGCATTAAAATTGCATGCCAATTTGATACCATAGTTACTGACACTCCGCACGAATTAAAAACAAACCACACAGCGAACTCAGCGCACTACTAATCGTTATCGTTGATAAACTGGATTCACAACACTCGAACAAATATTCGATGCGTGATGCTGTACAAAAAGAAATCGAATTGACTAGAGAGTACTGATGCTTACGTATGAACATAAGCACATTATGTATTACGATTATGCGTATGAAAATGCGGCAAATTGTCACATTTCAGTTTACATATCAGCTGGTTGAACCAATTCCGAAAGAAGTTATTGTAAATTATGCCTATGGATCATTTTCAGTTTAATTTGCCCTAAACCGCAAGATCAACAGAATAAGGGAGTAAGTGATAAAGCGCATTGACTCATTAAAAACCATACTGGCAAAGGAATTATTGCCTCATCTAAAATCGAACTATTCCTAATAACAAAATGGGGGATTTTGGATGAAATAAAGCACCTCGCCCCAAGCAGCGAAGTATTAAAAGCGCTTTTCAGGCTGCTGGTTTTCAACCAGCCGGGGGGCGGGCACCCCAATGGGCGGGGAATTAAACCCGGTAGAGATTAAACCAGGTCAAAAAGACCCCGCTGATAACAGCGTGAGGTCTTTTCGTCTAAGCCATTAATCTAAGTTTTATTTAAGTGTTATGTTATTACGAACTGCACGAACGCCTTCTACACCCTTGGCCAAGCTTTCCGCTTTGCTAATTTCCTCTTTCGAGTTAGCAAATCCGCTTAATTGAACAGTGCCTTTGAAAGTTTCCACACTAATAGCCGTACCTCGTACATGAGGATCATCTAATAACTTAGCTTTTATTTTAGCCGTAATTGCTGAATCATCAATATACTGCCCCGTACTTGGTTGTGTTGGCGTCGAACCACAACCAGCAAGACTCGCACTGAAAATCATAATAAGACCGATGAATACACAACGCGAAATGATGTAAGAATATTTATTGTTATTCATACTAATTACTCCTCTTTGAGTTGATAATTTTTACTGAAAAGCGGTTTAATCAAGAGATCTGAAGAATCTATAGAAAATCCATCTATCGTTGTTTCTGGTAATACATCACTTTTAAATTAATTAAGTGTATTGAGAGTTATAGTCAAATTACTTACTCGATTTAGAATAAGTCCCCCTGCTAAGAAACGGGAGATTATCTTTTCCATAGTAACAAACAAGGATTACTGCATCATCTCAATTACATAGAATACGATTGAGCCATCCCCGTAAAAAAATCTCCTACTGACTTGTGAATCCGAGTTCAATCACATAACTGCTAAAACCGGGGATATAAAACCTCATCATACGCAATTGTATCGCTTGCAAAAATTTAATCGTCTATTAATCTTTAACCCCGTCTAAGCGCAAAAACCAATCCTATAAAATTATCTAGTAGACAGTTTAAAATGATCTAAAGCTGCTTTAGCAGCTTTAGTTGCTGCATTCATTTTTCCCGCTTGTGCTTCTCGACCAGCATTATCCAGACGCTCAATTCCTTTCAATAAATGCTTGTTATCGACCTTTTCATTTTTTGCTGCATTGGCATGAATTTTTGCCTCTTGCGCATGCTCCACTAGAGATTTTTCATCCTTTGCATACAATGCAGCTTCCGAATATTGTATCGCTAGCTCGATATGGCTGCGCTCCGCATATACATTAAACGATAAAAACGTTATGAGCAGCAAGGTTAAGATTTTAATAACCATTATGATTCTCCTTGAAGAAATGTAGTGACAAATTAAAACAACCGTTTCTAATAGGAAGTCGAGGGAGCTTTTTGATCTCGTGGTTGAACTTGCTCTTCTCTGCTGGATTTTTTCTGAGTTGCAGTTTCATCAGATTGCATACTCTCATCTGGATCTCTATCACGCGGACTCGCAGAATCAATATCACGTTTCGGGTCAGTAATATCCTGCCTTCTCTGATCGTGTTTCTCCTGCGTTGCAGATTGCGCGTGTTGCGAAGTCGCAAACAGTGGTGTGCTTATCGATAACAATAACGCCATAGCAGTGATTGCAATAAGTATTTTGTGTGTTTCGTTTTTTTCAATCATGATAATTCTCCTTGTAAATGACAAATACTAATCTGTTGCAAAGTTAATGTAATTGCTGATGATTTATCGTTGATTTACCCACTTGCGTGCTGCTGCTTCAGCCGACGAAATAGCGTCACCTTTTTTGCTGGCTGCTTCCGTAAAACTCTCATAAACCACCCTATCTACATCATCAAGAATTCGATAGCGACCATTCCATAGATCGGTAAAATCATCTTGTTCGGCATGTACAATAATGGTATGCCCTTTGTATCGTTTATCCATATTTCCTCCAAAAAGTGCAATTAACTAGTTGTGAGTATGTTTAACCATTGATTTAGAAAATTACACGAACCAAAAGAGATGCCCCTTACTCCTAATCCTTCGCGGCTAAATAGCGGGGTTCTGTTATTCTGCGCGCAAGTTGAATGCCGCTAAGACGCCAGCAAGCCGATTATTTGATGCTATTGCCTGTCGCAAGAAAATCGCAATTTCATATACTTAATGCAGTGAGTGTTATGATATTTTTTGACAAGGGGCTAAATACAATCAGCCCCTTGAAAGCTTGCGTGTAACTTACTCGTGAATTTGTTAAAGCAACAGAATCACTAGCACTTGCAATTTCTCGAGAAATTCTCAACCTGCTTTTCTGCCTCTTCTTTGGTAATGCCATATCTTGCTTGAACTTTACCAATCAGTTCTTCACGCTTACCTTCGATAACGTCCAGATCGTCATTGGTCAGTTTTCCCCATTGCTGTTGCACTTTTCCAGTAAGTTGTTTCCAGTTACCTGCGATTTCGTCCCAATTCATCATGTTCTCCTTTTACAATTATTAACGTTGCAGCTAATCACAAATCTCTACCTTCAAACTCTGGCTCTTCATCCAGCTGATCTGCGGTTAGTGTAATGTTGACAGTATGGTCCAAATAATTAACATCTAAATTTCTGAAGGGAACCGCGACGAGCCTGCCCCCCATGCCAAGTGTGCTTCCTACTGAAACTATCAGAGAATTAATTTTTTCCCCATCAGCAAGTAGCAGATCATCGACATCTCCTACTGTTTCTCCATGTAAATCACAAACCTCCATCCCCAAAATAGCCTTCACAGACATATCATGACGATCAATTTGTGCGGATGTTGCCAAATCTCTTGTCTGATTCATATGAAATCTCCTTTTTTAAATTAGATATAAGCCATCAGGATGTATGACTTAAATTTATGCTAACCTTGGTTGCAATGCCCTGTCATTAACCTATGTTAAATTTCAGAATTCTGATGTAAGAGACCGCAATGAGGCCAGTACGACTGGTTAAGGAATTTAGTATTGAGGTGATACGTTGAGAAAAACCGCATTGAGCGGTTATTTCACGCTAGGATTTGCATGTAAAGGTGCAGATATCTTTGGCGAGTGAATCTTGCAAATCATTTCAGATAAACAATAGCTTTTATCCCTTTAATAAAATTTTTTGATTGCAAAATTGATGTAATTCTAATTCTCA
>CADEDJ010000032.1 GCA_902826055.1 uncultured Nitrosomonas sp.
CTATCAAAACCCCAACTTTTACAGCATGCCGAACTGGTTTCAAATGTCTTTATTGGCACAAATTTGACACACCCTAAGAAAAAAGAGGTTAGAGAAACACTCTAACCTCTTGATTTATTGGTGGGTCTGGCTGGACTCGAACCAGCGACCAAGGGATTATGAGTCCCCTGCTCTAACCAACTGAGCTACAGACCCTAATAAAATTTTCTGGCTTTTTAATTATTACCTGTATCAAGGAAGCTTCGCAATCTTTCAGAACGTGCAGGATGACGTAATTTACGTAATGCTTTAGCTTCAATTTGCCGAATCCGTTCGCGCGTAACATCAAACTGCTTTCCAACTTCCTCCAATGTATGGTCCGTATTCATTTCAATTCCGAAGCGCATTCTCAGCACCTTGGCTTCACGAGGCGTTAGTGAATCAAGTATATCTTTTGTAACTCCTCGCAAGCTCGCATAAACTGCCGCATCGGCAGGCGCCATGGTTGCAGCATCTTCGATAAAATCTCCCAAATGAGAATCTTCATCATCACCAATTGGTGTTTCCATCGAAATCGGTTCCTTGGAAATCTTAAGAATTTTACGAATTTTTTCTTCTGGCATTTCCATTTTTTGTGCCAGAACGGCTGGTTCTGGTTCTTGGCCAGTTTCCTGCAGAATTTGGCGCGAAATACGATTCATTTTGTTGATTGTTTCGATCATATGTACTGGAATTCGAATAGTGCGCGCTTGATCGGCAATTGAGCGAGTAATTGCTTGACGTATCCACCATGTTGCATACGTAGAAAATTTATAACCACGCCGATATTCAAATTTATCAACTGCTTTCATCAAACCGATATTGCCCTCTTGAATCAAATCAAGAAATTGCAATCCACGATTCGTGTATTTCTTAGCAATAGAAATAACGAGACGCAGATTTGCTTCCGTCATCTCACGTTTAGCTCGCCGAGCTTTAGCTTCTCCTGTAGACATTTTACGATTGATTTCTTTCAGATCCTTGATTGGAATACCAACCTTGTTTCTAAGCGCAAGTAAGCTCTGCTGCTGCTCCAAAATTGCTGGCTTATAATGCTCAAGAGCTTGACTATAGGGTTTCCCAACTTCAATCTCTTGCATTAACCAATCAAGATTCGTTTCGTTTCCAGGAAAAGCCTTAATAAAATGATTTCTTGGCATTTTTGCTTTTGTAACACATAACTCCATGATATTACGTTCACAATTACGCACATCGCCAACTAGTGCACGCTGCGTATCGCACAATTTTTCCACCATTTTCGCTGAAAAACGAATGCTCATTAGCTCCGATGAAATTTTATCCTGCAGCGCAATATAACCGGAATGGTAAGGCCCTTCTTTCTCCAGCAATGCTTGCATTTCATTGTAAATTTCACGAATAATCGTAAAACGCTCCAATGCATCAGTTTTTAGCTTCAATAAATTGGCACTGGCAACCGCTGTGCTGTCTCCATCTTCGTCTTCATCTTCAAGATCATCACTGGCTTCTAATTCCTGTTCCAATGATTCTTCTGAAAACTCTTCGTTCATGATGTCTTGTGCATTAGCGTCTAACAATCCATCGACCACCTCATCAATTCTTAAATTATCTTTTTCAATATCAGTTGCCAAATTGACAATACCGGCGATAATAGGCGGACAAGCTGAGATCGCTTGAATCATATGGCGTAAGCCGCCTTCTATACGTTTTGCAATTTCAATTTCACTTTCACGCGTGAGTAAACCAACTGAACCCATTTCACGCATATACATACGTACCGGATCAGTTGTTCGTCCAAATTCTGAATCCACCGTTGAAAGTGCAGCTTCAGCTTCCTCTGCCACATCCTCATCAGCAACGGTTGTTGCGGCATCTGACATCAATAAAGTTTCAGCATCTGGTGCTTCATCATGAACGGATATGCCCATGTCATTGATCATGCTGATAATACCTTCTATCTGCTCTGCATCCAACATATCATCAGGTAAATGATCATTAATTTCAGCATAAGTCAGATAACCACGCTCTTTGCCTAAGCCAATAAGCATTTTTAGGCGCATACGACGCGCTTCAATGTCCAATGGCAATGACGCATTATTCTGATTAACTGCAATAGGCTCTAATTCATCAAACTGTTCTTTGTCAGAGGCGGCTACTTTTATTTTTTTAGGAACTCTACCTCTTGTTTTCTTACTGCCATTGCCTTCCATAGCAGTTGCATCCAGCACTGCCTGGGCGATTTCACTAATGCTGCAGTTATCTGCTACTTTTACTTTTTTATTAGTTTTAACTGCTAGCCGCTCAATCACTCCGTTTTCCACCATTTCCTGATCAGTGCTTTGTACTTTTTTCTCTGTTACTGTTACTTTTCCTTTTTTGAGAGCTTCAGTATCTTTTGACTTAATCGTTTTTGTTCTTGGCATATCGGATTCCAATAATAGGATAAATTTAAAGCTAAAATTGTCAGATTATATCAAAACTCGACATTACTGACACCCAGAAAATAACCTCATAACATAGCCAACCTTTGTAATTCTCGCTTCTCTTCTTCAGTTAATTTATTCAAAGACTTGCTACGCAATTCAGTCATGCGCCTATTTCGATGAATCTGCTGTAATTTTTCTAAGGCCCCTAAAAATTCCACTTCTAAGTCGATCGAATCACCCCATTCTAGAATCTCACTTTCAATCTTTTCCAGCAACGATCTATAAGGACTATCCTGCAGAAATGTTAATAGCGAAGTCGTCAATTTTGTCTTCTTTATTAAATGAGGATGCGTATCAATAAAACCTATAAGCTCTTTTAGTGCGTTAGCTTCTTCATCGCTCACACTGCATTCGACAAGTAAATTCCTATCCAGTTTAACACTATAATTAGGGTTGTAAATAAGTGCTCGAATTAATCGCCGATAAGGCGTAGTTAATTGTCGTCTAGCTAAATTTTCCAACTTGCGAATCTTACGCCCAGGGGGTCGTATTTGTAACAATTCTTCCAGTTCATTTCGATTAATTCCACTCAATTCAACTAAGCGATTGAGAAGGATCAATGATAACGCCGATGCTTTCACTTGATGCAATAAAGGTTTTACATCATTTACAAGTTTTGCGCGACCTTCAAGGCTTTGAAGATTTAATTCTGAACATATTTCTGCAAACAAGAACTCTGTTAACGGTATTGATTGCTTAAGTTTTTTTTCAAAGGATTCTTTTCCATAATTACGTATATAGCTGTCAGGATCGTCACCTTCTGGCAAAAAAAGAAAACTCAAATACTTACCATCAGAAATAAGTGCCAGGCTGTTTTCAAGCGCTCGCCAAGCTGCTTTCTTACCTGCATTATCGCCATCAAAACAGAAAATGATATTATCTGTTTGACGTAAGAGTTTTTGGATATGCAAACTGGTTGTAGCCGTGCCCAGGGTAGCCACTGCATAATCAATCCCATGTTGCGACAGCATAATTACATCCATATAGCCTTCTACCACCACTACACAATTGGCTTCACGAATAGCGTGACGCGATGAAAATAAATTATATAATTCACGCCCTTTCTCAAACAAAGCCGTTTCGGGAGAATTTAAATACTTAGGTTCTTCCTGTTCTAGTACTCTACCTCCAAAACCAACGATCTGGCCTCTCTGATTGAGGATAGGAAACATAATACGATCTCTGAATCTATCATATTGGTTAGAATCATCATTTGTGATTACTAACCCTGCCTTAACTAATAATTTCCGAATGCTTTCAGATTTGTAATCAGGAAAAACTTCTCCAAGATTCTGCCAACCTGCTGGTGCGTAGCCAATAGCAAATCGCGCTGCTATTTTGCCGGATAGCCCACGTTCTTTAAGATAAGCTATAGCTTTTTCAGATACTTTAAGTTTTTCTCGATAAAACTGAGTGGCAGTCTGCATTACCGCGATTAGATCCTGCGATGATATCTCAGAACTATGAGTACTATGCTCATTTATGTAAGATTGCGGAACGTCATTTGAATTAACTTCTTTTGAAGTTTTATCACTCTCCTGAGGTACTTGTAAACCTACATTAGCAGCCAAGTCACTCACTGCTTCAACAAAACTTAGTCCACCATAATCAATGAGGAAATTGATTGCATTACCATGTGCACCACAACCGAAGCAATGATAGAACTGCTTAGTCTGACTGACTGTGAACGAAGGAGTTTTTTCACTATGAAACGGACAACACGCTATAAAATTAGCGCCAGCCTTTTTAAGTGGAACATGACGATCAATCGCATCCACGATATCTACGCGACTGAGTAAATCATGAATAAAAAGCTGAGGAATCATCTACCGAGTATTATCAACAATGCCTCATATTAATTGTGAAGAAATTACCCCAAGAGATTCTACCAAACAATCAGTTAGTTGGCTATCTTTCCCTTAATCAGCGTTGAAACCATTGCCATATCGGCACGCCCCACAAGTTTTGGTTTCAGTTCAGCCATTACTTTGCCCATATCTTGCATCCCTTTCGCCCCTATTACCAAAATTGCCTCATCAATCAAAGCATTTATTTCGGAATCATTCAGCGCCTGTGGCATATATACACTTAAAATAGCCACCTCATCCTGCTCTTTTTGCGCCAAATCATTCCGTTTTGCAGCTTCATACTGTGTAATAGAATCCTTACGTTGCTTAAGCATTTTTTCAATTACTACGATAATTGCCGCATCATCAAGCACTATCCGTTCGTCCACTTCCCGCTGCTTAATAGCAGCTTGTAACAAACGAATGGTATCTCGCAGTTTGACGTCACCTGAACGCATAGCTGCTTTCATATCATCAGTAATTTTCTGTTTCAAGCTCATAGAAACTTCTAGTTTAATAAATCAAATACTTAACTATTCATCGTCAGCCTTGGGTATGAAAGATGTCAAGGCTATCTTTCAATTAAAACTTTTATACTATGATCTAATAAAGCTTAGGAGGAAGTAGTTGACTACGTAACCGTTTGTAATTGCGTTTTACAGCTGCAGCAAGCTTACGCTTGCGCTCTGCAGTTGGTTTTTCATAAAACTCACGGGCGCGCAATTCTGTCAATATCCCGGTTTTTTCTATGGATCGCTTAAAACGACGCATAGCGACTTCAAATGGCTCGTTTTCCTTTACTTTAATAGTTGTCATAAATATGCAAAACCCTCAGTGAAAATAATAGTAAATCAATAGTATAATAAAAAATAAACTTTTGCAGTCAACAAATCAATAAGATGCAACAAAAGCTTTTAATTATATCATTAAGAATTTTGTTATAAAAGAAAAACCTCTCGAGCTACTATTGCAATAAATGCTTATCTTAGGTATTGAAACCTCTTGCGACGAAACAGGAATTGCGCTTTTCAGCACAAAACAGGGCTTACTTAGCCACACCCTTCACTCACAAACAGAAATGCATAGTGAATATGGTGGTGTCGTACCGGAATTGGCTTCGCGCGATCATATTCGCCGAGTACTTCCGTTAATCAATCAAGCATTACTTGCAGCAAAATACCAGCTTCACGACATTAATGCCATTGCTTATACACAAGGACCTGGATTGGCGGGTGCGTTGTTGGTTGGTGCCAGTATTGGTGCATCACTAAGCTTTGCACTAGGAATTCCCGCACTAGGCATCCACCACCTGGAAGGTCATCTACTTTCACCTTTATTATCTTCTCCCGCACCTAATTTTCCATTTATCGCGCTACTGGTTTCAGGAGGGCATACACAATTAATGCAAGTTAACGGTATAGGTCAGTATAAACTGTTAGGCGAAACCGTTGATGACGCAGCAGGGGAGGCTTTTGATAAAACCGCAAAGTTGTTGGGATTAGGCTATCCCGGCGGATCAGCATTATCACAACTCGCAAAGCAAGGACAACGAGGACAATTCAAGCTTCCTCGACCTATGCTAAACAGCGGAGATCTCAATTTCAGCTTTAGCGGCTTGAAAACTGCGGTGCTAACTTTGATCAATAAGCAAGAAGTTACGCCACAAACCCGTGCAGATATCGCTTTAGCTTTTCAAGATGCAGTAGTGGAAGTATTGACGGAAAAATCCTTGGCCGCCCTATCACAAACCGGCCTGACACAATTGGTTGTTGCTGGTGGTGTCGGTGCAAACCAACAGTTACGTGACAATCTCACTCACAAAGCAGCTTCGGTTGAAGCAACCGTTTTTTATCCAGAATTAGAATTTTGTACTGACAATGGCGCCATGATTGCTTTTGCAGGGGCTATGCGACTACAAGCCGCAGATATCAATACTTGGAAACCAGCAAGCAGTTTCACTGTTAATGCACGTTGGAATTTAGAAATGATCGATTTACCCAGTGCTTGATCATGAACCGGAAGATTTTTTTTCATTGATGCGGCCTTCTTTTCCTGCCAACAAATTAACTATGTTTGATTGGTGCCTCCAAATCAGTATCAGTGACATCAACAAAACTGCGAAAGAATTGTTCCCTAATCCAAGCGCACCTACGGTATAAATTGGCGTCAATATCGCTGCAACTAAAGCGGACAAAGATGATATACGCCAGATCATCGCAACCAATATCCACGTCGCAATAGCCATCAATCCAATCCACAGATTCAAACCCAACAATACGCCTACAGCCGTTGCCACACCCTTACCGCCTTGAAAACGTAGAAATACCGGAAAAACATGCCCTAAAAACACGGACAGTGCAACGACGGCAATACTCTCATCTCCAAGACCCCAAAGTGGCGCATAATATTGCGCCAGAAATACCGCCAACCAGCCTTTTCCAGCATCACCCACAAGAGTAAATACTGCCGCCGCTTTCTTACCAGTGCGCAAAACATTCGTTGCCCCGGGATTCTTGGAGCCGTAGGAGCGGGGGTCAGGTAAGTTAAAAATCCAACTGGCTATTAAAGCAAAAGACACAGACCCCAACAAATAAGCCAACAAACCAAATACCAAAAGTGTCATGTTATGTATTAGCACCACTTGAATAAAATAGAATAAAATCCTGCATAGCTCGTACCTGCAAAACTCCCATAAATTTTAAAATAATTGATTCATTTTAGCGTTTAATCATTAATGGATATCATTTTTGTGCATGACTTTAAAGCCAAAACCCTAATCGGCATCTACCCTTGGGAGCGTATAGTCCCTCAAACCATTCAGATCGATCTGGAAATAGCACTTCCAACCAGTCGTGCATGCCAATCAGATAAAATTGAAGATGCACTGGATTATGCTTTAATTATTGAACGAGTTCGTGACATTCTGGCAAATAAGCATTTTTCCTTGCTAGAAGCCCTGGCAGAACATATCGCACAAACCATTCTGACAGAATTTCATTCGCCTTGGATCAAAGTTAGTATTGCAAAGTTAGGAATTATACGTGGGGTAAAAAAGCTTGGTGTATGCATCGAGCGCAAGCCTACAACAAGATAATGATTTTATTATTCTTTACAACAATAAATTATGCGAACAAGAACCTGTTAAATCATTAAGATTATCTTTATCTGAATATTTTTTTAACCTCTATAACCGAGAGTAATCATTATGTGGCCTACCTGCACAACTTTCAAAAGATCATTGCTTATTATTTCTCTGATGATTGTTGCTGCTTGCGCTACTCAACAATCTTCGAAAGAAACTGTTCAAATCTGCAATTCCGGCGGATGCGTTGACCGGCCGATAGGATATGCCGCGCCTGACTCGCCAGCAACCACATCCAACATTACAAAAAATCCACAATTCGAAGCACTGAAAAAATTAGCAACACGAGATCCCAGCGCTGCTTATGATCTTGCATTACGCTTCTTCAGGGGTGACGGTGTACGTCAAGATAGCTACCAAGCTATCCAATGGATGCGTGATGCAGCAGAACGTGGTAATTTGAAAGCCCAAATGGCATTGGGAAGGCTTTACTTGACCGGTTTCGGCGAGATGGGTGCAGACCCGGGCGAAGCGGAAAAATGGTTGTCGATCACTGTGAGTAGAGGCGATAAAGAAGCCGCTACATTATTGAAAGAGGCAACCAGCGCGCGCAGATCAACGCAAGCACGCCACCAATGGGAAAATCGCTGGCGCCCCAACTTTTACAACGGCTGGTATCGCAATTATCCATACAACTGGCAGTGGGGAACAAACCAGTGGATGCCGATGCAACCCATACCACCCTCTATCGCACCTTATCCACCTCCTCCACCCCAAACTGGATCAGCAGTTTATGATGAGCCATCTGCGCCATTATTACGCGAGAACAAGCAAACCAGTCCCTCCGCTATGCAAACTGCCGCAACTAGCCTTACACAATCAGAAAACCCAGAACAACAAAGCTATCAACGCAAAACGGATTTAACGGCAACACAGGCACAGAATAATGTTCATCCATCTACAGCCACTACATCTGCCGCCACCGACATTACAAAAAACAATCAACCAGGTACTCGCCGAATCGCTTTGGTTATTGGGAATGGCGCCTACCAACACACTGGACGGCTGTCTAATCCGGTAAATGATGCACAAGATATGGCACATGCTTTGAAAAAAAATAATTTTCAAGTGACCCTAAAAACAGATGCAACACTTGAAGCAATGGCCGATGCTATTCATCACTTTGGCGAGAACTTGAAAGGGGGTGGCGTTGGATTATTCTATTATTCCGGACATGGAATACAAGTCAAAGGTGAAAATTACTTGCTTCCTGTCGATACCAACCTAGCCAGAGAAGATGAAGTCAGACGCAAAGCGATCAACGCCAGTGACGTTCTAGAAAAAATGGGAGAAGGAAAAAGTCATCTCAACCTGGTATTCCTAGATGCTTGCCGTAACAATCCATTTCCAAGTAGCAATCGCGGCGCAAATCGCGGCCTAACCAGCATGAATGCTCCTAGCGGCACGTTATTAATATTTTCCACAAACCCGAATAATGTTGCTGAAGACGGGACTGGTAGAAATGGCACCTATACCAAGCATCTATTACACTATATTGATCAGCCAGGATTGGAAGTTGGCATGATGCTGCGCCAGGTACGTACTAAAGTAAAAGAAGAAACTGGAGGAAAGCAAGTGCCTTGGGAAAATGGCTCAATTGAAGGCACGTTTTATTTCAACGAAAACACGCCTAAGTGAACGTTACTGCATGTATTAATTGAAGAACTTCCATTTTTTCATAACTTGCCGCTCAAATCAACGCCCTTCTTGGAAAAAAATTAATTTTATGTTATTAAGGTCGTTTAAGTAGATGAAGTATCGATTATTTTTTAGAGGGAGAAATAGCAAAATGTTAGACAATAGGGTTTTAAAACGCAACCTTGCCATTACCATCGGTTTAGCGGCACTGGCCGGATGTGCAACGGTAACACCGGGCAGTTACAGTACGGAAGTTTCCGGCGCTGCGGGTGGGGGCACCAGCGTTGGCGCAAACCAGTCATTGGAACGTTGTGATAAAACGTTAGGAACGCTAGCCGTTGATGATGGCAGAGCGGCTGACTGGTATGGCCGATTCGGAAGTGATACGCATATCACAACGATAGAGCCATTGATTCGCTTAGCCGTTCAACAATCTAACTGTTTTGTCATTACCTCAATCGGAAATTTGCGCACAGATAGCCGTCTTTCCAGGGTTACCGATATTCAGCGCAATTCGGGCGAATACCGCGCCGGATCAAAACAACAGAAAGGGCAACGGGTAGCCGCCGATTATTATTTAGAACCTAGTATCATCATTAACAATGCATCGACAGGACAAATGGGTGCCGCGCTGGGTGGATTAGTGGGCGGATTTGTTCATCCAGCGGTTGGCGGAGCATTGTCCGGATCCATGGAAAGCAAAGTATCGGTTGTGACACTGACGTTATTTGACATTCGCTCAGCAGTACAGATTTCTGCCTCCGAAGGCAGCTCAACTGCCAGCAATTTTGGTGCTGCGATGAATGCATTTGGTAGTGGAGTCGGCGGTTCGCTTCATGGATTCTCGCAAACACCAGCAGGTAAAGCCACAGTTGCTGCCTTCATAGACGCCTATAACGGAATGGTGCGTGCGCTAAAAAATTATGAAGCTCAAGATGTGGAAGGTGGTATGGGGAAAGGCGGTGCACTCAAAGTCAATTAATTAAACCCATAACGTATCCTTGCATCAAATTACAAGAATACGTTATGGGCACTTTCGCAGTATAGTTTTAAAAATCTACTTTAATTGCCTCCCCCTTCGTATCAAGGGGGGGCAATTTACTATCACTATCTACCAATCAAAGAACCAAATCACCCACAACAAGCACTGGAGCACCCGACAACTGGATCTGAAAGTCTGCTGCCAAATCTCCATTTACATTGGCTTCCAAGATACCTCCTGCATAGCGCACTTGCCCCGGACCGTTAAAAGCAAGTCCACCCCTGAAGATAAAGGCCTGATTACCGCCAACACCCGTGTTAGCATCAATGGCACTGAGGTTGATTCGGTCGCTTCCACTGGTGAAATCGTTGATCGTATCACGCGTAACACCGTTGGAATGAGCAAGTGTGGCAAGATAAATGAAAGTATCGGCGTTAAGCCCCCCCGTTAACAAATCGGCACCTGCGGCACCAGTCAAGTTATCGTTGCCATTACCGCCATTTATCGTATCGTTGCCACCCAAACCGCTGAGCACATTGTTGCTGGCATTACCCGTAATAATGTTGGCAGCACCATTACCGGTACCATTAATTGCAGCAGCCCCGGTAAGTGTCAGATTCTCAACATTAGCGCCTATCGTGAACGTCACCGAGCTTTGCACCATATCAGCACCGCCTCCTGCAAGCTCAGTAAGGATATCAGTAGTGGTATCCACTATATAAATATCATTACCCCCACCGCCAATCAATGTATCGACCCCCCCCTGGCCATTGAGTGAATCATTGCCGCCCAAACCGTTGAGGGAGTTATTGCCGGCATTACCTGTCAGAATGTTGGCCACGCCATTACCGGTACCATTAATTGCAGCAGCCCCGGTAAGTGTCAGATTCTCAACATTAGCACCTATCGTGAATGTTACTGAACTGCTCACGGTATCGTTACCCCCAGCGGCAGCCTCAGTGAGGATATCCGTAGTAGTATCCACTATAAAAGTATCGTTCCCCGTACCACCGATCAGCGTATCCACCCCCCCCTGGCCATTCAGCGTATCATCGCCGCCAAGGCCATTAAGCGTATTGTTGTTACTATTACCGGTAAGGACATTGGCTGCGCCATTACCCGTACCGTTAATTGCCGCAGCTCCGGTCAGCAACAGATTCTCAAGTTGAGCTCCCAGCGTGAAGGTTACTGAGCTTTGCACTATGTCAGTACCGCCGCCTGCAAGCTCAGTTAGAGTATCAGTAGTGGTATCGACTATGAAGGTATCGTTGCCTGGACCGCCAATCAGCAAATCCACACCGCCCAGTCCATTGAGCGTATCGTTGCCACCCAAACCATCAAGCGTATCATTGCCGGGCGTACCTACCAGATTATCATCACCCGGTGTGCCGACATTCCCTCCACCGCCATTAAGCGCCACCACCCTATCGGTAAACTGCAATTCTTCAAAATTCCGGAGGGTATCGCTGCCGTCATTAATATTAGCGATGGTAGGGTTAACATGGGTAACGGTAACCGAACCATCCGGATTAAACGTTACGTCATAGTTAGCGAAGACATCCCTAAACACAGCGCGATCAACATCCGTACCGGCTGGAGCCGTCTCAATCTTGCGCACAATTTTGAGCTGATCAGGCCGGTATGTCCCATTCTGCATCGCGGTCCTCAAAGCGGTTGTTATATTTTCGAAGGCTGCGATTTCCAGATTAGGATTATTCAGATCGCGGACACTAATGCGCACATTTAGCCACGCATCGCCATCGAGCAGATCATCGCCGCCACGCCCTTCAAACAGATCACTGCCAGCACCACCTAGCAAAATATTACCGGAATTGAATGCCGTTGCACCGCCCAGCAGCGTACTCAGTCCCTCGATCAATGCAATGCGATCGGCAGCACTATGGCCACCTGCAGCTGGGTTATTGACGTCGTCCAATGCATTATTCTGTCCGGTGTTTGGATCGATCAACGTCAATTCGGCAACGGTTTCATTATCACCGCGTATGGTGTCGTCAAGATCCCATCCGGATGCAGCCTCGACAAAATCGTAACGATCGAGAACATCCACGGGAACGCCTGGAATGATAGGCCTGGTCAAATCAATATCGGCTTCAATACTGCTACCCTTGGTAAAAACCCAATCAAACCCGCTATTACCGTCGTTTTTATCCGCGCCGGCCATGCCATTCATCAAGTCATCGCCACCCTCACCCAGAAATTCATCCAGGCCGCCACCACCGACAAAGACATCGTTACCGCGAATTGGATCGCGATTGAACGGATCAAAGTTATCACCAGGTGCACCATCGGCTGTTCCGGTTTGAATCCAGTCATCACCTTCGTTACCCATCATGACTTCGTTGGGGGTATTACCAAAGATAAAGTCATTACCCTGCCCGGCAAAAACCTCGGAAATATCTTGACCGGTTACGATGAAGTCACTGCCGTCACCTCCCAAAATCAGATTAATACCGGGACCGCCGTTGATGACATCATGACCGGCGCCGCCTTTGATGTTGTCATCACCAAAAGAATCGGTAATACGATCATGGCCGTCTCCGCCGTTAATCGAATCATTACCGGCACCGCCTTCCAAGCGATCATTGCCGCCATCACCCCAGATCGTATCATCGCCCTCACTGGCGCGTATCCTGTCGACCCCATCGGTGCCTCCCATCACCACGTGCTGATCACCGGTATAGCGAATGGTATTTGGGCCCAGCGTGGTATCTCTAACAAGCAGCGTTCTTTCGTCGTATGGCGTATCAAGATCATCCACAATCGGACCCGTTGGTCCTACTTGAACACCTACTTCAAAGGTATAAGTCGGTGTTGAAAAAATATCGAAGGGCAGATGCTTCACATCCGGTAGATTTAGCATCACCATCTCGGCAAATGAGTTCTCCTCCAACTGCGTGAGAAAATCAAGTCCGGCAGTACGCGCCAAATAGTAAAAACGGTCGCCGTCCTGCAGGTTTTCCATTTGTGTTTCAAAGACAAAATTGAATGTAGAACCCAATAACCCGCCAAATGGTGATTGTTTTTCAGCCAAACCACCGATCCAGAAATCAACAGCATTCAATCCTGAGGATGCTGCTGTAACACCGCCGGTACTGTTGATGAAATCGACCGCACCATTACTGTTATTGTCATTACTAGCCTGATCTACAAGTGCCTGCGCTGCATTACGCTTATCCACAAATGTAACTGCATCGGTGATAGTCTGGTGTGTACCATAAGCCGCGATAAAATTGGTCAGTGATTCGGGGTGTCTAAGACTCAATCCAAAATCAGCCCAACTCTCATAAGGCTGCAACGTAGGGTTCTGTCCAGTGTCTTCATAAAACATGCGGCGCGCTTCATTTAACGGTGGAATACCGGTATCACGGGCACGTGTCATATTGATAGTGGGTAAATCCAGCGGTAAGCCGAGAAGATTGTTGCGCAAGGCTTCCGTGACGAATTCGTCGATTTCGTTACCGACTTGCCGGGTCATGCCTTTGACGACAGCGCCAGCGGCTTCGATATTGTTATCGTAAGCATCGACTCCGGTTCCTCTGAACGAAATCGGATTTAAAAATGCATCGATCAGATCAATGTTATTGGCTTGGCCATCCGGATTAATTCTATCTACCGTCTCGGTCAGCATTGAATGGCCAAAACGATACACCACATGGGCAAATTCAGCCATAATGGCCGGATTAATCGTGCTATTGTAACCAATAAAAACATCTACATTGGGTTGCACTTTGCGCGCAAACTCTTCAAATACCAAGTGCTGGTACTGCATTTCGGTCGCAAAGCGCGCTGCCTGAAACAGTCTTTCACCGTTCCACTGCCCATCAGGCGTTCCATTGGGCGTATGCCATTGTGCAATCAATGCAGGATCAAGACTTTCAGTAACCAGTTGTTTAATTTCATCTATCTTCCGATTATGCTCAGCATGAAAAATGGTATGCACCGTAGTCAGACCGATATTTTCATTGCCCCGGCCATCACCGGTAATAAAATGCCTATCCAGTAATTCGTCATCATAAAAATTCACACTTGACCCTGTAAGCCCAATTCCGGTATCGATATCGGCTTGTTTCATGACGCCATTGAGATTACGGGGCGCTGCAGTATGGGCGATATCGTCTAAAAAAGCATGACCAGTGCGAATGGCGTTGGCTGGAACAGCAACACCCCCGCCAGCAGGATTTCCTACCACGACATTATCATCACTCGTATTTGCAATATTGTCAGGGCCAACACCAACCACGATCTGGGCAAAACCGTTTGTAGCCGGAATAAATTTACCATAGCTATCTGTCCGCAGCAGCGGCAAATTAGTCACATCGACATCGGTCAAATTAATACCTAGCAAATTCCGTGCCTGCACTTTAACGTCTGTCCATGTGGCAAGCCCGCCAAGTCCTCCGCTGCCGTCGAGCATTCTGCCTGTTGAAACGGGATCACCTGCTGCATTGAACGCATATTCACGTAGAAAAACTTGATGCGAGGGATGCGAGGTATACGTCTGATTCTGATCGACGAAAGGTGTCGTCTGGTTTTTGTGCTCATGAATATCATTACCGTCACCCAATACACCACCAGCACCCGGCAAATTGGTCGCCCGCGTCAAAGGCATAAACGCATTCTGTGGCAGCACTTCATCGCCATTCCCGGGAATGCCATCGGGACCATGCGTGACCAAAGGATCATCAGGATTTAAAGGCACAATTATCGTCCCGTTACCCCCCTTGTTGACGAGATCCAATCCATGATCAAAGAACTGGCCAAATAGCGTAAACCAGGAATTATACGGAGCAGACAAACCCGCATCGGGGGTAACGTTTGGAATAAAGAAAGTACCTTTTCCATCAACATTGGCAACCGAACCGTCAGTATTAGCTGCTGCTGCAATTGCAGCCGGATTGTTATCCGTTTGATCAACAATCAGATTACTGATTGTACGCGGTTGCGAATCGAAAACGGTACCACTATCCTGCGAGTAAGATGTACCCTGTTCCGCATTGCGGAAAACAGGCGGCAGATGACGTGGAAAAATCTGATCAGCCGCTCCAAAAAAGGTTTTTCCGGGTCGCAAATTATTATAGGAACCATCGACGTTACGAAAACCATCATGTAACAATGGACTGCCGACAATCCCCGGCAAGTTGTTAAAATCATCTGCGAACTGAAATGCGGAATCTCTTTCAGAAATGATCGCTTGTTGAATCAAGAAATCAAGATCGGTTCTACTTAAGTTAGCCATTTTTTCACCTCTATAATTTTTGATTATTCAAAATCAGTCTATGTGACTTCTCTTAGCGGTGAGTCTATTAATCTGCCGGGATAGCTAATGCTTATTAACAATCTCTTTGTTGTTTTTGTTTGTTCAGATTTTTTGAACTGCGCTTTAAACTGCAATTTGATATTAAGATTGTTAATCCTTCATGTAAGTAGGATTATTCTGAATCAAATGTCAACAATTCGTGAAGAAATGTCTAAGTAAGTACTTAGAATTGTGAATAATTTGTGAAAGTGAATATCTAAATGTTCACTTAATTCTTGCCGAGAAAATCTTTATAATACATAACCAGATATCTTTATAATCAATAAATTATTGTTTATAGTGTGTTGGATCCGTTATATTCATTGCGACAAACCCGGCACGCCGAATGCGACAGGAATCACACTGACCACAAGCACGCCCGCTTGCATCAGCTTGGTAGCACGAAACTGTGATACTGTAATCCACGCCCAGATCAAGCCCTGTTCGAATAATCTCCTTTTTCGACAGATTCATCAGTGGCGCATGAATGGTAATTTTTTTCCCTTCCACAGCAGCGGCCTTGGTTGCCAGATTTGCCATGCTTTCGAACGCTTGAATGAATTCCGCACGGCAATCGGGATAACCGGAATAATCGACTGCGTTAACTCCTATAAAAATGTCCTGACAATCCAATACTTCCGACCAAGCCAACGCGAGTGACAACATGATGGTGTTCCTAGCAGGCACATAAGTGACGGGAATATCGCTATTTTCTGTCTGCGTCGGTACAGCAATGGATTGATCGATCAGCGCGGATCCTCCGAACACGGTTAAATCGAGCGGGATGATTAGATGTGCTTTAGCATTCAATGATCGCGCAATGTTGCGCGCCGCCGTTAACTCCGATCGGTGTCGCTGACCATAATCAAGACTTAACGCGTGACATTCAAAATCCAGATTACGAACAATAGCAAGCACCGTTGCAGAATCCAATCCGCCTGATAATAAAACAACTGCTTTTTTCATCTACCACTCTTTCATCTCGGAATTAGCAAATCTCAATGTCCCGGCCTCTCTCCCCATAGCAATTTATGCATTTGGATTTGCATTCTAACGGGCAATTGATCACGCAAAATCCATGTTGCCAAAGCCGCAGGAGCCAAATTGCCATACACGGGAGACAATAAAACAGGGCAGCATTGATACAATTTTTTGTCGCGAATAATTCCACATGCCCATTGGTAATCGGCTTCATCACAAAGCACAAACTTAATTTCATCATCTGGCGTGAGGTAAGAGAGATTTTCCCAGTTATTTTTAGACACTTCGCCTGAACCCGGTGCCTTGATGTCCATCACTTTGCATACGCGTCTATCGACTTGCGACATATCCAGCGCACCACTGGTTTCCAGTGACACGGAATAACCTCCATCACATAAAGCGGTAAGCAAAACCAAGCATGCTTTCTGCGCTAAAGGTTCTCCTCCCGTTACGGTAACATAATGGGTATTAAAGCGCGCAACTTGGTTAAGGATTGTTGCAATTGATAGCATTTCCCCACCGCTAAAAGCATAGCTGGTATCACAGTAACCACAGCGCAAAGGACACCCGGTCAAGCGCACAAAAACAGTTGGTAGACCAACACGGCTTGTTTCGCCTTGTAAGGAAAAAAAAATCTCACTGATTCGCAAGGTTGTCGTTTCGAGTAGCTGCACAATGATCTAATATTTAAACGAGAAGAACTTGCTAGATGTTGATTTGATGGAGAAAGTGGTCAATAGCACCAAGCTATCGTTCAGAAAGAATCTATTTGAGATTGGCCAGGCGTTGTTTGGCCTTTTTTGCAGCATCGCTGTGTGGATATTTTGCTACTAAATCTTCTAAAGTATGTTTACTCGCCTTGTTGTCACCCATTTCATGCTGACTGCTGGCCATATTCAGAAATGCATCCGGGGTTTTTGAGCTATCCGGGTATTTTTTAATCAACCGTTGCTGCGCCTCTATCGCCAATTGATAATCCCGCATGGCATAGCGGGCATTACCAATCCAGTAAGCTGCCCCAGGTGCCAAGTTAGATTGTGGAAAATTTTCCAAAAAGTTTTCAAATTGAGCAATGGCGCTCGCATAATCACCGTTTTTAAAGAAATCGAAAGCCTCTTTGTAGGCATCGTTTTCGGCTGAACCGGGCGGTAGCAATTCATTGCTCAATACCGCCCCTGAATCAGATTGCACCGCAGCAATTTTCTCTTCTGCTGGCGCATACTCCGACATGACATCAGCGGATGGAGAGGTTATCGGCTCATGAGCAGGTGGTGTCACCATACTCTGTGGTGAACTCTTCGGGCTTGTGTGCGTGGCCGGTGTCCGTTTATTAGGTTGCTCGATGTCACGCAGCCGGTTATCCAAATCAATATAGAAATCACGCTGACGCTTTTGCAGCAACGAATTATCGTTACTGAGCATTTCTATTTGTCCGTTTAACTTACCAAACTCCATACCGAGTGTTTCAACTTGAGTATAAAGCTGAAGTAATGCCTGGCTATTCAACGCCTGCTCCATCTTCGCAATACGCGCCTCCATCTCGTTGATTTGTTGACGTAGAGCGCGAATTTGTTCACGTGCCTCATCATCGCCAAACAGTGCTGCATAACTGACGTTACAACTCATAAACAACATTAGAAAGAAAGCGCGTATCAGCATCTTTACTCACCTCGATAAATAATATCCGTACGACGATTCTGACTCCAGGTAGATTCACCGTGTCCCACAGCGCGCGGCTTTTCTTCCCCCAAACTGACAGCTTCAATTTGCTCATCGCGAGCACCTGCCAATGTCATCATATTTTTTACACTATCGGCGCGACGCTGCCCTAACGCAAGATTGTACTCACGGCTGCCGCGATCATCGGTATTGCCTTGTAAAATCACGCTCGCATCCGCGTTATCACGTAAGAATCTGGCATGAGACAACACTAACTCTCTATATTCACTTTTAACGGTATAGCTATCATAATCGTAATAAACACTCCGCTGCGACAAGATACTATTGGGATCTTGTAACTGACTGAAATAGCCCGGCCTGCCTGAACCCGACCCCATCAAGTCACTACCACCACTTCCCGCACCTGCACCCCCAGTTAAGTCCTCAGTTTCAGGTTGCGTGGTTTGACTGGCACATGCAGATAACAGGACGATTAATGAAACACCCAGTAATTTTCTCATCTTAAGCTCCTTGTCATTAAAAATTTGTGTTAATTCCGTTACTTCCACTTGGGCAGTGGACCCCATGCCGGCTCTCTGATATCACCTGTTTGAACTGTGAGATGCTGTCTCGTCTGTCCATCCCTGGAAACAGCGGATAATATACCACGCCCGTCGATTTCAGTTGCATACAAGATCATCTTGCCATTCGGGGCAAAACTGGGTGATTCATCAAATTTGGAATTCGTCAATATCTGTACCTGACGTGAGCCAATTTCCTGTACCGCCACATTGAATTGATTGTTGTTACGATGAATGAAAGTAAAGCTTTTGCCATCCTGACTAAAATCGGGACTGACATTATAACTGCCCTCGAAAGTCAACCGTTCTGCAGTATTGTTCTCAGAAGTGGATACCGGCATACGATAAATTTGTGGACTGCCCCCCCGATCAGAAGTGAAGATAATCGACCGGCCGTCAGGAGAAAAATTGGGTTCAGTATCAATACCTGAACTTCTACTAAGCCTTTGCAAACCACTGCCATCCGCATTGATCAGGAAAATTTGCGATCCCCCTTGCCCTGTCAATACCACAGCAAGCTTCCTGCCGTCCGGTGACCAAGTAGGGGCACTATTGCTGCCTTTAAAGCTGGCGACCGCTCTACGCTCACGAGTTGTCAATGTTTGTACGTAAACAATTGGCTTTTTATTTTCAAACGATACATAGGCTAATTGGGTACCATCCGGTGACCAGGCTGGGGAAATGATGGGCTCTGTATATTCAATAATGGATTGCGCGTTATAACCATCCGCGTCAGCAACCTGCAGTGCATACTTGTTACCGCGTTTCAATACATAAGCAATACGTGTGCTAAACACGCCCACATCCCCGGTTAACGCTTCATAAATGACATCAGCAATACGGTGCGCGGCGGTACGCAATTGTGTTGCCGGAACAGTGATCGCCAGTCCCGTTAATTGCGTTCTTTTGGCAACATCCATCAAGCGGAATTGAATTTCTATTTGATCGCTCGATAAAGCGATTACGCGGCCAATCACCAATGCATTCGCGCCACGATTAACCCAGTTTGCATAATCAACATCAGCAGGCACGTGAGGCGAGAGCCCGGAAGGATCGACCAAACGGAACAAGCCGGTACGCTGCAAATCAGCGCCTATGATCGATGTAATGCCTTGCTGCAGTTTATTCTCTTCAGCAAATGGAACGATAGCAATGGGTATGCGTGAAGCCCCGCCACCAAAAATTTCTATATTCAATTGTGCGTACAGGGGCGTACTCAACCACCACACTATAATGAACAAATAACGGATTTGTTTTAACCAGTGAGTCGACATAAATATGAAACTGTTAGAAATCAAAAAAAGTTTACTGATTATAGCAATCATTCACGATAATGAACGGTAATATTCAAGTTGCGAAACTCGTTAAATAATGCCGGATCAGGTGGCAGCGGCAACGGCTTGGACAAAAAGATCGCACGCTCGACAGCACTGTCAAATGCTACATAGCCGCTACTCCTGCTTAATCTGACATCTAAAATATCTCCACCTGGCAACAACGTGACACTGAATTCAACCACTGGATTTCCTGGCAAATCAGGCGGCATAACAATCCTGCTCCTGATTTTGGCAAGAATCATGGCCTTATATTTCGAAATTTCATTGGTTATCTGATTTCTCGCGGCAGCTTGTTGTGCAGCACGCTTAGCTTCGGCTTCCCGCTGCGCCTTGGCTTCTTGTTCACGTTGCCGTTGTGCTGCTTGCTCTTTTTCCTTCTGTTTTTGCAATTCTTTCTGTTTTTCAAGTTCCTTTTGCTTTTCTAGCTCTTTCTGTTTTTCGAGTTCTTGTTTTTTCTCTAATTCTTTCTTTTTCTCGAGTTCTTTCTGTTTTTCAAGCTCTTTAAGGCGCTCCTGCTCTTTCACCTTTTCTTGTTCTTTTTTCTTTTGTTCTTGTAGATCCGGAGGAGGTTCTTTCACGGGTTCAGGTTTCTGCTTAACCGCAATATCGGGCTTCTTAACTGGCGGTTCCGCAATGGCTTTTTGCGGCACAGGCTTGGGCGGTTCCGGTTTAGGCGGTTGCGGTTCTATTTTAGGTTTGACAGGCTCTTGAACGGGAACAGATTGTTTAGGTTGCGGTTGAGATTTAACCGGCTCTTGAATCGGCTTTGGCAATTCAGTCCAGATATCCACAATCATGCCTTCTGGCGGATGATCCTTCCAATTCAAGCCAAAAACCAGCAATGCTACAAAAAACAAATGTACAAAAACAGCCAGCGCACCTGCCAGTGCTGATTTAGGTTCGGAATGCGGAGAATTGCGTATGATGCTCGCGTTCATCAGTACTAGCTATTCATTTCTGCTGCGCCAGCAAACCCACTTTCTGCACTTGGTTTTGCTGCAAAATATCCATCACTTTAATGACTTCTTCGTAACGGACACTTTTATCCGCTGCGATTACGACAGGTTGCTGTGCGTTCTGCGCCTGCTTTTGCTTGATCGCTTCGATCAATTGATTACGATCCACTTTCTGCTCTACCGCTGACTTTTCCCGATCCCGCAATGTCAAACTGCCATCGACTTTAATAATCACTTCCATAGGCATAGCTGGCGTTGCTAAAGACTTGCCAATCTGCGGTAGTTCAATCTGACCATGATTGATCATCGGTGCCGTCACCATAAAAATAATCAGTAATACCAGCATCACATCAATATAAGGCACTACATTGATTTCATTCATTAATCGATGTTTGGCACGACGCGCCATAAATTCTCCTCAATCCTGTTTATCCAGCAGCGCGCCGTTGCAGCACGTTGGACAATTCTTCCATAAAACTTTCAAACCGCGTTGCCAATTGATCCGTCCGGCTGGCGTAACGATTGTATGCAACCACTGCAGGAATTGCCGCAAACAATCCCATCGCTGTTGCAATCAGCGCCTCAGCAATTCCCGGCGCGACATGCGCGATGGTTGCTTGTGTAACGCTGGATAAACTTCGGAATGAATTCATTATCCCCCATACGGTTCCCAACAATCCGATATATGGGCTAACTGACCCCACAGTCGCTAAAAATGACAGATGCGATTCCAGATAATCCATTTCCCGTTGATAAGTTGCACGCATGGCTCTGCGCGTACTTTCCATCACCGCCTCAAGGTCAGATCCTGCGGGATGTTTATTAAATTCGCTAAATCCGGCTGCAAAAATACGCTCCAGACTGCCCGATTCGTAACGCGAATTTATCGTACGTTGATAAAGCGCATTCATATCGGCGCCGCGCCAGAAAATATCTTCAAACTCATCAGTCTTCTTTATTTCATAGCGAATAACAAATAATTTACGAAAAATATACCACCAAGACAAAAGTGAAATCATCACTAAAATCAGCATCACCAATTGCACCAATAGGCTGGCGCTACTGATTAAATGCAGAAAAGACATATCCTGCGTTACTGTTGTATTCATACGGGTTTCCTAATTCTTTCACGTAATGGCATAGGAATACTGATTGGCTTCAGCGTTTCTGTACCGACACACACCACATGAACCGTGGCACTTACTAATTTGACTTGAGCACATAAAATTTCCTGAAATAACGCAATGCGGCTCCTGCCTATTTCCTTGACCGTTACTGTCACATTCAACAAATCATCCAATACTGCAGGCTTAACATATTGAATTTCAAGCGAACGGATCATAAACAATACGTTGTGAATTTCAGCCAGCAATTTTACATTAAACCCTAGTTCCCTGAGCCATTCATAGCGTGCACGCTCCATAAAATTAAGATAATTCGAATGATAAACCACCCCACCAGCATCCGTATCTTGATAATAGACGCGAACAGGCAATGAGAAGTTATTGATTAACATACTGTATAAATGATTATTTTTAATGCGCCTTTTATTATGCAGGAAAAACACCGGTCGACAAATAACGATCACCGCGATCACACACAATAAATACAATCACTGCATTTTCAACCTGAGCGGAAACACGAAGTGCCGCTACCAAAGCGCCACCAGAAGAAATACCTGCAAAAATTCCCTCCTCACACGCTAATCGACGCGTAAAATCTTCAGCTTCATTTTGCGAGACATACAACAACTGGTCCACGCGTTCTGCTTCATAAATCTTAGGTAAATAAGCCGGAGACCATTTGCGAATACCGGGAATTTGTGAGCCTTCTTCCGGCTGTACACCAATCACCCTTATCGCCGATCGCTGTTCTTTGAAAAATCTTGAGCACCCCATGATTGTCCCAGTAGTTCCCATGCTACTGACAAAATGAGTAATTTTTCCATCGGTATCACGCCAGATTTCTGGTGCAGTCCCCTCATAATGAGCCAACGGATTATCAGAATTAGCAAATTGATTAAGAATAGCCCCCCGCCCTTCATCACGCATTTTTTCCGCTACGTCACGCGCATGTTCCATACCACCCGACTTGGGTGTCAAAATTAACTCTGCACCATACGCTCGCATGGATTGCCGCCGCTCTATGCTAAGATTATCCGGCATAATCAATATCATGCGATAACCCATTACGGCAGCAGCCATTGCCAACGCAATGCCGGTATTACCGCTGGTTGCTTCGATCAGCGTATCCCCAGGTTTAATTTCTCCTCGTAGTTGCGCATGAGAAATCATCGACAAAGCAGGCCGATCTTTAACTGAACCAGCGGGATTATTACCTTCCAGCTTAGCAAGAATTATGTTTGATGTTACGCCCGGCAGGTGCTTGAGTTTTACTAATGGGGTATTACCGACAAAATTCTCAATGGTTTTATACATAACACACACTTTATAATCTTTTGTTTGAGAGTATCACATAAGCGTTCCTGAATAAAACTACTGGAATCACCCAAATAAAAACCCCTCTGAAATTACTCAGAGGGGTTTTTATTTGGAAAGCTTTCTTAAAACGATGGACTACTCTTGTTTAGCTGCAGCTTCCTTATTTTTTTCAACTTCAACTTCAATTTCATCACGAAGCTGCTTAATTGTCGCAGATCCAATACCAGCAACCTTTTGCAGATCATCTACAGAAGCAAAGGAACCATTTTTCTCACGATACTCAATAATCGCCTTTGCTTTGGCAGGGCCAATCCCTTGCAGAGCTTCGAGTTCAGCTTGCGAAGCTGTATTGAGATTTACTGCTGCAAATGTAGAACCGGAAAACAGAAATGTCAGCATCATAATGAAAAAATTTTTTCTCATAACTTCTCCTTATAGAAAACCTAAGCACAAAATATTCAAGTGCTTCAGTAGTGGTTATAAAAATACCTGCAATACAACTTGTTAAAAAGATTATATATACAAGCTTAGGCTTTATCGGATAGTGAAAAAACTTAATGAATAGGACATGAATACCAAATGGCAATGCCAATGACGTGGAATAACAGGCTAAATCGTTCAAGCATTGCGAAAACGGGAATGTTTAACAATTAAAATAGTTATTAGCGGTAACACAAAACCAATAATTGTTACCGCAATCAATAAATGTCCTAATTCGCTGTAATCGGCGGGAACAGTAACCTGTCCAGTAATTGCATCTGTAACTTCGCGTTTTACTTCATACAATTGATTCAAATACTTGGTTCCCAATTGTGAAGCGGATAATGCCAAATTAGTAAAAGATGCCATCACTGCAAAAAAAGTAGCTTTAAGCTTTTCGGGCGCCGAATTGGCAATCCAAGCCAGCATCGGAATCATGGCAATCTGACCTAAGGGGGATTCCAATGCAGTATCGATCAGCACAATGAACCGAGCATCGACCACTCCGCCCGTAACTGCCGCAGTCCATTCATGTAAACCAAAGTACATACCCACGATAGGCAGCGATAAACAAGTGCCTACAACGGTAAGAAAACCGATGATGTATGCAATCGAACGCTCAGCCATAAAACGGCGAAAAATAAACATACCGAATAGTGTCAAAACAGCGCCAACCAATGACAATACTGCTAAAAACTGCTGATCAAAGCCCAATGTATCAATCATCCACCAGGTAGAACCCGCACCTGGTCCAGGAATGGCTCGAAACACGAAAATCATGATTGCAGTACCGACCAATACATTACGAGCTTCAGGTTCGAGCTCACCGGTTAATCGCCACATTAGAAATACGATAATCGCCATAGAGATAACAAAAACGATCTCTTCTGCGCCAGACATGCCACTCATACCTATACTCAGCGACATAAGCGTAAATGCCAGCCCGCCACCGAGAATCCACCAATTCACGGCTGGTGTCTCCACGTGCATGCCCAGTAACGCGTCAACTTCATGTCGACTACGTCCCAATGCAAAAAAGCGCTTGCGCTCACGCCGCTGTAGCCAAGCGGCAAAAACCACACCAAAAATGGAAATAAACGGAATGATTAAGGCCAACTCGTATATTAGTAAATAGACCGCTTCTTTGTCAGAATCAGACATTGATCCAGCATCGCGCAGTAAGAAAACATTGGCTATCGAAACCAGCACGCCACCACCGATAATCGCGACACGCCCGAGCGTCTGCATCGTAACATGCATGAGTTTACGTTTTTTCGTATCCAATTTATTACCGTTCTCATCCACACGTGGTACTGCTTCAACAGTCATAGCATCAGCAACCACATCTTGCAGCACATAACCGATCGGTGCAAGCAAAGCCGATAACACATACCAGGTTTCTATTGGCGCCATCGCAGCCATTGCTTCGGTATGCCCTAATAATCCGATCATAATGACAAGACTCACCGTAATCAGGCCGGCTCCCAAATAAACTAACAGACTTTTCCAACGCCATATCAGATCAACCAGATGCCCTAATGGCATTTTTAACGCCCATGGCAACATCATCCAAAATCCAAGCATAGCTAAGAACTCAGCTGAAAGCCCCAACTTCTCCTTTACATAAAATGTACCAACAATACCAGTCAACCCTGAAATACCTGCAGCGACATAAACCATCAGCGGCGGTAAATACGACAATCGCATTTCCCGCCCCAAGGCAAGAATATTCGCGCTAAACCACTGCGCGATTACAATTAATAATCCGCTGGAAGGTAATAGATTCTTCATAAATTGTCTGTTTCAGCTATGAAATTTTGAATAGAATTACTTTTGCTTTGGTCGCACACCGACCTTAACCTGAATTGATTTTTCCTGCCTACCACGAATCACCGTAACCTTTACAGTATCACCCGGCGGCAGCGCTGCCACCATATTTAGCAATTCCGAGGTACTCTTAACCGGTTTATCTTCCACCGCAATCAAGATATCACCTGCTTTGATTCCCGCTTTATCGGCTGGACCATCTTTAAGCACAGCGGCAATTAATGATCCCATGGCACTATCTAATCCAAAAGATTCGGCAAGATCCTGGGTCATATCTTGCATACTGACTCCCAACCAACCACGAACCACGCTTCCGGATTGAATAATCTGCTCCATGATTTGTTTAGCGGTATGAATCGGAATGGCAAAACCAATCCCCAGCGACCCACCGGTACGCGAATAAATTGCTGTATTGATTCCAATTAAGTTACCTGAGGTATCAGTTAACGCACCACCGGAGTTTCCCGGATTAATTGCTGCATCGGTTTGAATAAAATCTTCAAAAGTATTTATTCCCACACGACTTCTGCTCACCGCGCCTACGATACCCATGGTAACACTTTGCCCCACTCCGAAGGGGTTACCAACCGCCAGGACCACGTCACCCACTTTTACTTGTTGGGATTGACCAAAAGTCATCGCCGGTAAATCCTTCAAATTAACCTTCAGTACCGCCAGATCAGTTTCTGGATCGGAACCAATCAGCTTAGCCTTACCTTTTCGGCCATCTGCCAGCGCTACTTCAACCTCATCCGCTGTCTCAACAACATGGTGATTAGTCAAGATATAACCATTAGAACTGACAATGACACCCGAACCCAGACTGGATGTACGCCGTGGCTTAGAGGATTCAAATTGTTCACCAAAAAATTTACGTAATGCAGGGTCATTCAAAAAAGGTGACGATGGTTCATGTATTTCTTTACTGGTAAAAATATTAACTACTGATGGCACAGCAATTTCCGCCGCCCTAGCATAACTATCCGGTCTTTCAGAACTCGCCACCGCTGGTACAGTTTCTTTAACCGTTACAATCTCCCCACGCGGCCTCCAGGGTAATAAATCAGGTCGCAATGTTGAGATCACGAAAAAAATTGCCAGGAGCACAGTTGCGGTTTGTGCAAAAATCAACCAAAGTCTGTACATAAAAATGATTTACTCCAGAATTTAAAATGTAGCAGCAATATAATCTGATTTATTAAATTGCCCATAAAAAGGAAAATCAATGCATCGTGATGAGCTAGAAAGTCATTTAAACCAATTGCTGGAAATATCGCGCTTTCATGATTATTGCCCAAATGGTCTGCAAGTGGAAGGGCATCATGACATACGCACGTTAGTCAGTGGCGTCACAGCCTCATTCGATCTCTTACAAGCAGCTATAGCAGCTAAGGCTGACGCCATTCTTGTGCATCATGGTTATTTTTGGCGTGGCGAAGACATGCGCATCACCGGCATGAAAAACCGACGCATCACCTTACTGATCACGCATAAAATCAACCTATTTGCTTATCACCTGCCACTCGATGTACATCCACAGTTCGGCAATAATGCAGTTCTAGGGAAAAAATTAGGACTGATTGAAACTGGCCGTTTTGGTGACCAGGATATCGCATTTCAAGGTGAATTAACGCAAGCTACCACCTTGAGAGCTTTAGGCGAAAAAATATCCAGAACTTTATTGCGCAAACCCATAATGATCGGCGACCCCGACAAAACTATCCGGCAAATCGCATGGTGTACCGGCGCAGCGCAAAATTATTTTGAAACCGCAATCCGACAAGGGGTTGATGCTTTTATTACCGGTGAAATTTCTGAACAATCGGTGCACGCAGCACGTGAATCTGGGGTTGCCTTTATCGCAGCCGGACATCATGCAACCGAAAGGTATGGCGTACAGGCACTGGGTGATCATATTGCACAAAAATTTGCTATCCGGCATCAGTTTATTGATGTGGATAATCCCGTATAAGCACCATGACAATAAACGATTGTTTGACAATGTATGTAGCTAAAATCACCAATAAATTTTATGAATCTTTGTCTTCATCATCCTTCTTTTTCTTACCTGCAAACATGGTCCACCAGATAATAAAAAGAAACAAACCTAACGCCACTGCTGCCTCAACTACAAGTAACCACATAATTTCAATGTGCTATAAAGTTAAAAATGAAGTTGTCACTTTAACCAAAATTCAATGAAAAACCAATCAACATTTATCGCTGTCATTTTGCTTTTGGTGCTGGTGGCTTGTTCTACTGGCACAATTAGCCCGACCCCGCAACCTGCACAACCTGTTGAATCAGCTACACCACCCGCAACTGAAAAACCCATCAGAAAATCAATCCATAAATCTGTGCAATGGTCTGCACTCCCGGGCTGGGAGAATGATGACTTGCAACTCGCATGGCAGGCTTTTTTAAATAGCTGCACGGTTCTGAACAAACAACCGTTATGGCAAGAAACATGCGGCATTGCTGTGTTGCTGCAAAAACCCGCCAACGCCACATTAAAAAATTTTTTTGAGACTTATTTCACACCTTTCCAGGTGATCAATATTGATAACTCAGAAGAAGGATTAGTCACAGGCTATTATGAACCCTTGCTTAAAGGCAGTCTAAAACCTTCAAAGCGTTATCGCTATCCGATTTACACCGCACCAACTGAACTGTTAACCATTGATTTAGGCGCCGCATACCCTGAACTAAAGGATCTGCGCTTACGCGGACGCCTGGACGGACGCAAAGTAGTTCCCTATTACACCCGCGCAGAAATCATGAATAATCCGGCAATCCTAAACGGCAATGAATTTCTATGGGTAGAAGATGAAGTCGAATTATTCTTTCTTCATATCCAAGGATCCGGCCGAATCATTTTTGATAATGGCGAGGTAATGAAAATCGGTTATGCCGATCAGAACGGTCACCCTTATACTTCCATTGGTAAGGTACTGGTGCAGCGTGGTGAATTAGCGCTGGAAGGTGCATCCATGCAGGGAATCAAGCAATGGGGCCAGAAGAATCCCCACAAATTAACCGAATTGCTGCAGAAAAACCCACGCTACGTATTTTTTCGCCAATTACCAGCCGATCTGTCCGGTCCGATCGGTGCATTGGGTGTTCCGTTAACGGCTGGTAGAAGTATTGCAATCGATCCCCTATCTATACCGCAAGGCGCACCGGTATTCCTGGCAACGACCTGGCCTAACAGCAACAAGCCACTCAATCGTTTAATGGTAGCGCAAGATGTCGGCAGTGCCATCAAGGGTGGCATACGCGCCGATTTTTTCTGGGGATTTGGTCAGGAAGCGAGTAATCAAGCAGGCAAGATGAAGCAATCTGGAAAAATGTGGATACTGATGCCGCGTAACTATGCACCCGAACTGGCACAGCAATAAAATAGTTTGTGGGAAAAATCCGGAAAGGAGGCTTCTGCACAATTATGTTTTTGAAGTTATGCCACTTATATGCGACTCATAAAATCAATTAGTTATAAAGTACAACTGGCCAAAAAGCCTGTTATCCTAAGATCTCGCATATATGATAATTATGCGCAGCATTGTTTACTTCTTTTGCAAGGAAATCAGACAACATGGTTACTCATCGATTCCATTAATAATCAGCGTTGCTTCGTAATCTGCTGATGTACGATTACCCCCTGGTAGTGGGCTTACCCGTCCAAGTACGATACGAAAATTTCCCTTATCTGCAATAGAGAAAAAACTTTCTATTCCCGAAGTAAGTAATAAATCATTGGTATGAATAGTCCTATTGAATACAGCAAATACCAATCGAACCGGCCCATCCGTAATACAGATAGCATCAATTGGGCATCGTGAGTCCTCTGCAACAGCCACGAGTTTTAGATGCGCATCGATATCTTTGAGCCATATACTTTCATCCATTTTCAAAGTAAATGTTTCATTGATATTGGCTTGTAGTTTGGGTTCTTCATTGATCTGAGTTAACGCAAATTGCCCATTTGATTGCAAGCTCATCTCGACATCATACACCTGTGCTACATCATCAATGACCGCAGAGGGAATCTTCAATAGTTTATTTTCTGTCGCGTACTGAACTTGATCATTTGCTTGAACCGTCAATGTTAATGCCATTATTAAACTAGTCAAAAAAAATGCAGCTAATTGTGTAGATGATGCTTTGCTCATAACTGTCCCCAGTGTAAAAAGATCTTAATCAATTTTTCGTAAGCTCAATAAACTCAATAAACTCAATTGAGTTTAAACTCAATAAACTCAAAAGAAATGTAACGCAATAAAACATATGAGTCAGTGAAAAAAATCACAATACATTTGCAATATTATGATGCAACTAAGTATCTGATTGCGGCTTCCACGACTGGCCAGTACTTGAATCAGCACTGAGCCGCTTCGTCAGTTGCTTGCCTTTACCTCAAGCGATTTCCAGTAATCGAATGTACAATCGCCTTTTCCTGAACTTGTTGTATCAACAATGACTTTTGAATTGAATTGAATTCACTTCACCCACATCTATACCCTTGGCAAACTAATCACTTGCATCATCCCGTTTTTCTGGCATCGATCAGCAATACTTGAAATGAGCACTGACGGCTAAAGTTTTTAATTTGCTTGTGAATCGTTAATTCATGCGTCAATACTTTCCGCTGAAATTAATCAACAAATACAATCCACCACGATAACTAATTTTGTAAGATTTCTTCGACTTTAGCTTGATATCCGGCGGCATCGGTAAACATTTCAAAAAATCAACAAGCTAACAATATATAGAAATATCCGAATATATTGTGTTTATATAGACTTGTTAAGTGAAAAGTTTTCTGAAAACTACACTTGGTGCCGAGAGGGGGAATCGAACCCCCATGATGTCACCATCGCGGGATTTTGAGTCCCGTGCGTCTACCAATTCCGCCATCTCGGCTTACGTGATTTTTCTGTGAAAAAAAGCAGAAGGTGCAATTATCACTGAAAACCCACATCGCAGCAAGCCACATGGGCGAAAACATCCTGCATCGGTATAATTGCGGGAATGAAAACTCAAGATTTTGATTATCAGCTACCCTCTGAACTTATCGCGCAATTTCCCGCTGAAGAACGCACCAGCAGCCGTTTACTCTATCTCGATAGCATTAATGATCAATGGCAAGATGGGCTATTTCTAGATTTACCCAAATTTCTCGATGCCGGGGATGTGATAGTGTTTAACGATACGCAAGTGATCAAAGCACGCTTGTTTGGTCACAAAAATAGCAGCGGCAAAGTAGAAGTCAGGATAGAGCGAGTATTGGATGATTCCCATGTCTTGGCGGCTATCCGCGCAAGCCATGCACCAAAACCTAATTCACATCTGCTTCTGGCCGATGCGATAAACGTAACCGTCGTTGCACGCGAACAGGAATTTTATGTGTTGCGTTTTGAGCATGAAAAAACAGTGGCAGAATTGTTGGATCAGTATGGCCATTTACCGCTGCCTCCCTATATCACCCGATCTGCTATCGCCACAGACGAAATGCGCTATCAGACGATTTATGCCAGGAATTGCGGTGCCGTTGCAGCACCGACGGCTGGTTTGCACTTTGATGCCGCAATGATGGCTCAACTGCATACGATGGGCGTCATTATTGCTTACGTCACGCTACATGTCGGTGCGGGAACATTTCAGCCAGTTAGGGTTGAAAATATCGCCGATCACACCATGCACAATGAACGCTACCATATACCTCAAGCCACTATTGACGCAATCCAGCAAGCCAAAATGACAGGAAAGCGCATTCTTGCAGTTGGCACAACCTCGTTGCGGGCACTTGAGGCTTGTGCATCGCTTCATCAAGGCCATTTAATTGCAGGCTACGGAAGCACAGAGATTTTTATTACGCCGGGGTACCGTTTTCAAGTGATTGACCGGTTATTGACGAACTTCCATTTACCGCGTTCGACATTACTGATGTTGGTTTCAGCTTTCGCGGGTGTGGAAACTATAAGGCGGGCTTATCAACACGCCATTCATGAACGTTATCGTTTTTTTAGCTATGGGGATGCCATGCTGATTGAGAAAAAAATATGAAATTCCAATTGCATTGTACGGATCACGCCGCCCGTCGAGGTACCCTGACACTCGCGCACGGTACAATCGAAACACCCGTTTTTATGCCGGTGGGAACTTATGGCGTCGTGAAAAGCATGTCCCCTGCCGCACTGCAGGCCATTTATGCACAAATCATCTTAGGAAATACTTTTCACTTGTGGCTACGCCCGGGCCTGGAAGTCATCGAAGCGCATGGCGGATTACACGGTTTCATGGGGTGGCATGGCCCGATATTGACCGACTCCGGCGGATTTCAAGTTTATAGTTTGGGACAATTGCGTAAAATCACTGAGCAAGGCGTGCATTTCAAATCACCGGTCAACGGTGACAATTGCTTTCTTTCTCCTGAAGAATCAATGCGTGTTCAGCGCGCACTCAATTCCGATATCGTGATGATATTTGACGAGTGCACGCCTTATCCGGCCGATGAATACACCGCCCGGTTATCGATGGAACTCAGTCTACGCTGGGCCGAGCGTTCCAAACAGGCACATGACGGTAATCCCAATGCATTGTTTGGTATCGTCCAAGGCGGCATGTATGAACATCTGCGTGATCAATCTTTTACTCATTTACAGCAGATCGGATTCGATGGTTATGCTATCGGCGGCTTATCGGTTGGAGAACCCAAATCGGATATGCAACGAATCCTAAGTCATACCGCACCGCTGCTACCAACTGACAGACCACGCTATTTAATGGGGGTCGGCACACCGGCTGACATTGTTAATGCCGTGGCGCACGGCATCGATATGTTTGATTGCGTATTGCCAACACGCAATGCCCGCAATGGCTGGTTGTATACGCGCCACGGTATCCTCAAGTTGAGAAACAGCCGCTATCGTCTGGATACAACCCCACCTGATGAGCAATGCGGCTGCTACACCTGCCAGCATTTCAGCCGCGCTTATCTGCACCATTTACAGCGCATTAATGAAATGCTCGGCGCACACTTGAACACTATTCATAATTTGTTCTATTACCAGCAATTAATGAAAGAAATTCGTAGCGCCATCGAAAACAAACAATTCGAAGAATATGCACAAGAATTTCAAGCATGACCGGTCATCATGCTAATATGTGTTTTTTATAACAGTTTTAGGAGAATTTAATGCTGATTAGTGATGCATTTGCTCAAGCTGCCGCGCCGGCGCAGACTGAAGCGGGTTTATTAAGCTTATTACCGATGATCGGTATACTCATTTTATTTTATTTTCTGCTCATACGCCCACAATCCAAGCGCGCAAAAGAGCACAAACAGATGACGGAAGCTTTGCAAAGAGGCGATGAAGTGATCACCAATGGCGGAATCTTAGGCACTATCATGAATGTAAGCGAAAGTTATGTCATTATCGAAATCTCACCAGAGGTAGAAGTTACAGTACTTAAATCATCCGTACAAACACTGTTGCCTAAAGGAACACTTCGAAGCATTGAACCCAAAGGTGGAAAAACACAAAAAACAAAAATAGCAAAAACATCACCTACCGAAAGCAACCAACCCGAAAATATCAACAAAGCTTCAGAAAATAAAGAAACTGAAACGGATAATGATATTGATAAGAAATAGTTGTTAATAATTATTCCAACAATTGCTTTTTAGCATCAATCTTTGCTATCAATTATTACTCCATTCAAATAATTAACGAATACCCATGAACCGCTACGCTCTTTGGCAATACCTGATTATTGTGATTTCACTTATTCTTGGATTGCTCTACACTTTACCCAATTTTTATGGCGAATCACCCGCAGTACAAATTTCGCCGCTGCGCAGTTCTGTCAGTGCTGATAGCGCCTTGTTGCAACGAGTTGAAGACACACTAAAGAAAGATGGTCTTATCACTGATGGTCTTCTTCTTGAGGGTAACAGTATCAAGGCACGCTTTATGGATACTGACACACAAATTAAAGCTAAGGATCTGTTGGAATCTACACTTGGCAATGATTACATTATTGCATTGAACCTACTACCTAATTCTCCTCGGTGGTTAACCAGCCTTGGCGCATTACCCATGTATCTGGGTCTTGATTTACGTGGCGGTGTGCATTTTATGCTTGAAGTCGATATGAATGGCGCACTTGAGAAATCACTTGATCGATATAGCTCTGATATTCGTAGCACTTTACGCGAACATAAAATTTCATATGCAGGACTTGAAAAAACAGGAAAAAAACTGATCCTGAAATTTCGCGATAGTGAATCCCGCACAAAAGCCCAAGCTGAATTAAAAACGAACTATCCGGATCTTGGTTTCAGTGAGGAGCAAGTTGATAGCCGATACCACCTAATCGCCATGATTAAACCCGAAGCGCAGGTTCGCATGCAAGACTCTGCAGTCATGCAAAATATCACCACACTGCGTAATCGCGTCAATGAATTAGGTGTTGCTGAACCTATCATTCAGAAAGCCGGTGCGGATCGTGTCATTGTGCAATTGCCTGGCGTACAGGATACTGCCAAGGCAAAGGATATTCTAGGACGAACTGCTACGTTAGAAATACGCATGGTCGATGATGAACGGGATATCGATTCAGCCTTGCGTGGCCAAGTTCCTTTTGGTATGGAATTATACGAAGAACGTGGCGGTAGCCCGCTATTAGTTAAAAAACAAGTCTTATTAACAGGCGAGCATATCACCGATGCCCAACCGGGTTTTGATAAGGACAATCAGCCCGCTGTGCATATCAATTTGGATAGCAGCGGATCGCGTATTTTTAAACAACTGACACGTGATAATGTCGGTAGAAGAATGGCAATTCTTTTGATCGAGAAAAATCAAGCAGAAGTGGTCACTGCACCGGTAATCCGTGAAGAAATAGGTGGTGGACGCGTTCAGATCAGTGGACGCATGACAAGCATGGAGGCTCGTGATGTTGCATTGTTACTTCGTGCCGGCGCACTCGCAGCACCCATGGATATTATTGAAGAACGCACGGTCGGTCCAAGCCTGGGAGCAGAAAATATTGAACGAGGATTTAATTCCACGTTATATGGATTTTTAGCGGTAGCTATATTTGTAATGATTTATTACACGGCATTTGGCGTTATCTCAGTGATTGCGCTGACCATGAATTTATTGTTGCTCGTCGGCTTACTATCGATCCTGCAGGCCACATTGACACTCCCGGGTATGGCTGCACTGGCGTTAACCGTGGGTATGGCAATTGATGCCAATGTACTGATTAATGAACGTATTCGTGACGAATTACGTGCCGGTGCCCCACCACAACTTGCAATCCACGCGGGATATGAACGCGCATTTGGCACCATTCTGGATTCGAATATTACTACCTTGATCGCAGGTATTGCACTTTTTGCTTTTGGTTCAGGTCCCGTCAAAGGATTTGCTGTTGTACTCTGTTTAGGAATATTAACCTCTGTATTTACGGCAACCTTTGTTTCACGAGGTATGGTCAATCTTATATATGGCAGTCGCCGTAGATTAAACTCTGTGCCTATCGGAAAAATATGGATACCCGAGTCAAGCGCTACGATTAATAAAATCACATCTTATGATAGGGATAACACTGAAGAAGTAGCCATTGCAACAAGAAAAATCGACGAAGTGGTAGCAGAAAACAATGCCTCTCCAATCAGCAATCAAGATCACAATACTGTTGAAATTGACGATCAGACATTTAGCAATACCACGACCAAACAACCTGGGGAAAAAATTGCTCGCCAAACAAAGGGCAAACGCAAATCTTCAGCTAGCAAACAACCTAAGTAATAATAACCAGTTAGTAAGGAAATAGAATTATGGAATTTTTTAGATTTAAACATGACATTCCCTTTATGAGCTGGAGACGAACAGGGGCTGTCATTTCAATCGTCACATTTATTCTTTCTGTTTATTTCATTGCCACAAAAGGATTGAATCTCGGTGTCGATTTCACTGGAGGAACGGTTCTGGAAGTGAGTCATAGCCAGACGGCTGATCTTGGAAAAATACGAAATGTACTTGCTGATCTCGAAATGTCCGATGCCAGCGTGCAAAACTTCGGTACCTCTCGTGATGTTATGATACGTCTACCCATGAAACAAGAAACTTCTAGCGCTCAGTTATCTGAGATCGTGATGAATGCCTTAAGACAAGCTGATTCTTCAGTAGAAATGAAGCGCGTGGAATTCGTTGGCCCACAGGTTGGTAAAGAATTACTGGAAAACGGCGCGCTAGCACTTCTATTTGTCTCATTAGGTATCGTAGCGTACTTAGCTATGCGATTTGAATGGAAATTCGGCATTGCAGGTATCATCGCCAACCTACATGATGTCATTATCATCGTTGGTTTCTTCGCATTCTTTCAGTGGGAATTCTCCCTAACGGTATTAGCTGCCGTGTTAGCAATATTAGGTTATTCGGTTAATGAATCCGTTGTTATCTTTGATCGCATCCGGGAAAATTTCCGCAAGCTCCGCAAAGCCTCGGTTACTCAAGTAATTGATAATGCGATTACACAAACAATGTCTCGTACAATCATCACACATGGCAGCACACAAATGGTTGTTATTGCAATGCTACTTTTCGGTGGTGAAACACTGTATTATTTTTCACTGGCACTAACTATTGGAATTCTGTTTGGTATCTATTCGTCGATTATGGTAGGTAGTTCAATCATTATCTTGCTGGGAGTTAAACGAGAAGACCTCATGAGGGTAGAAAAGAAACCTTTGGAAAATGATGGAGCTGTTGTTTAGAAGCTATAGCATATAGCGCAAATATAAGACCTATGAATTAAAATAGCACAGCAAAATAATTTGCTGTGCCTAAAATATATCTGTCTAAGCTATATTTGGATTATTCTTATTTCTGCGCATAAAGAAGAAAGCACCAAGAGCAAT
>CADEDJ010000033.1:0-2605 GCA_902826055.1 uncultured Nitrosomonas sp.
CGTTTCGGAGTTATCATGAAAAAAACTGACCTTACCATCGATCACGTCCTGAGCGGTAAACGATGAGGTAGCAGAGCCGTCAAGCTTAACAGTGCCATTGGTTTGCGATGTCATCGTATAGGTCAATTCCACACCATCGTCATCCGGATCGGCTTCCTCGAGGTCAGCTACCGTAAGCACATAATTGCCAGCCTCGGTAATTGCGGCAGCCAGATCACCGCTAATTACCGGAGCATCATTGGAAGATGTTATTGCAATAGTATAGTTTGCAGGCGTGCTGGCCGATGTTTCCGGTCCAACTGTATCCGAGGCGACGACCGTTATTTCCCGGGTTCCAGGTGGATTATCGGACGAATTGTTATATAGCACTGAACGGAGCGCTGATTCCCAGTTGGCATCCGATATTTCGCCCGTGCCATTACTAATGGTCAGTACACCAGTCATTGAATCATACGAGGATATGTAGCCCGTTGGCAAAGAGGCAACTGAAAGAAGTTCTGACGGAAGAGCGCTATTAAGTGTGATTTCTACGAGATCTACAAGACTACCATCATCCGAAAGGAAGGTAGCCGCAGCAAAAAGAGTCAGATTACCTTGATTTTCTGTGTAGCTACCACTCACGCTACTTAAATCGACCGTAATAGACATATTTGTCCCCTAATTCCCAGTATTGTCATCGAAATATTCATTGTTAATTTACTTATATCCAGTTTATTAATCGGGCGGTTCTTAAATGAACAATTTGCCCATTTATTCTGCATAAAAAAGCTTAATGCCCGTGTGTATAGAGAAAGATACGGTATTCATGTTTTTGAGAAATATGTTACGACGTTTCGTCACGATTACCTATTTGCGTTTGCTTCAGTATAAAAAACTTAAGCTAAAAATTAGGCACATTCAATGTATAGCAAATACAAATAAATCGTGTAATTTTCAGCATGGGTGCCAAAGAATTACAGTGAATATTTTCTCTATCTCTTAACCCTGTTCGATTTTTTATTATTAGGGGTAATTCTTAACTCATATTTTTATTCAGTACCCCATAGTTCCCCATTGCAGGATAAAGCCAGTGGTTTAGAAAATGAATTAGCGTTCTACTTATTTTTATCTAAGTATTTGCTTAGAAATTATTCGTCATTATTGATCTGATATTGATTGCAACGTAACAAGCTGACAGAAAATAACGTTTCTTCTGTAGTAAATAAATACGATAGTGGTCCAGATATCAGAATTATTCAAAATTGCAGCAAATACTCGAAAAAAGCTTTTCTTTGCATGATATCGCGAAACACACCACCATAAGCTTCTTCCATAGTATGTAGAGACATTAACAATCACGTACTTCTTATACTCTCTTAGCTGAGGTTCCGCCAATGAGAGGTATAATGAGCAGATTAAATTTAAGTAAATAACTACTCATCCAAAATTGATCAGCAACAAGTTAATATTTTTATACCCAAAAATCCAATATGACTCAGGAAAATCAATCGACCGCTTGTTCCGATGAAAATCAAATTATTGCAGAACGCCGCACCAAACTTACCGAACTCCGTCAAGCAGGTAATGCGTTCCCGAATACTTTCCGGCGTGAACACTTAGCGGCGCAATTGCATCAGCAGTACGGAGAATTCTCGAAAGAGCAACTGGAACAACAACCAGCTACGGTAAAAGTAGCCGGACGCATGGTACTCAAACGTGTCATGGGTAAAGCCAGTTTTGCCACGATTCAGGATATGAGCGGACGTATCCAGTTGTATATTTCAGACGATCATACCGGCGCAGCAGAACACGCCGCATTCAAACATCATGACTTAGGCGACATTTTCGGCGCACAAGGCCTTTTATTCAAAACCAAGACCGGCGAGCTGTCGATCCGCGTAACCGGCTTGCAATTGCTGACCAAATCGCTGAGGCCGTTGCCGGAGAAATTCCACGGCTTGACCGATCAGGAACAAAAATACCGCCAGCGCTATCTGGATCTGATCACCAACGAAGACACACGTAAGGTTTTCACCACACGCTCGAAAATCATCCAGGCGATGCGCGAGTTTTTTGTCGCGCGCGATTATCTGGAAGTCGAAACGCCGATGATGCACCCGATTCCTGGCGGCGCCACCGCACGGCCTTTTGTGACGCATCATAACGCGCTGGATATGGCGCTGTATCTGCGCATCGCGCCAGAGCTTTATTTGAAACGGCTGGTAGTCGGCGGCATGGAAAAGGTATTTGAAATCAACCGCAATTTCCGCAACGAAGGTATTTCCACCCGGCATAACCCGGAATTCACCATGGTGGAATTCTATGAAGCGTATCAGGATTTTACCTATCTGATGGACTTCACCGAGAAAATGCTAGCCGAAATCGCGCAAAAAGTGCTGGGCACGACCGAAGTCACATACCAAGGCAAAACCATGGATTTGGCGAAACCGTTCGCGCGGCTGACTATCACTTCTGCCATCCGGAAATTCCACCCGGAATACACCGATACGCAATTACAGGATCGCGATTTCCTGATCAACCGGCTACAAGCGCTGAACATTCATTACAACCCGCACGACGGTATCGGCGGACTGCAATTATCGCTATTCGACGAAACCACCGAGCA
>CADEDJ010000033.1:2705-35629 GCA_902826055.1 uncultured Nitrosomonas sp.
GATGTGATTTTGTTTCCGCAATTAAGACGGGAAGATTAGGGAAACGTTGAATAATTTGCCGATGGCTATGAAACGCAGTTTTTATGAAGAAATGATGCCAAGACTTGACATTCTGTTTTTTTGGCAAGTTCGATGATATAAACGTGCTTAATTGTTAACGCTCCTAGTAGTCTCTCATTTTCATATTAAATAGTTGATAGAGACCATCTTAAAGAATTTGAGGGGAAAATGATTTCCAATTTTCCTTTACATATTCAATAAACCCTTCTACAGGCTTGCTTCCACAAATGGGAAATAATTCTTGACCAATCTTACTAAGCTTAACATGACCTATATTTAATCTATCATTTGGTCCATTTGGACATTCAAGACCAAGAGATTGATCGTAATAATTAACATTAAATTTTTGAGGAAGATTTATTCTATAAAATACGTTAGGCTCATTAACTTGTATTAATCCAATATCTTCCAAGTGCTTAATTGATTCATAGTAGATACCATTATTTTTATATATCTCACCATATAAGTTAAAGAAAAGTGGAACCTTGCCTCCAATAATCCAGCAAAATCCACATAGTTTTGTAAATAAATCCGCATCAGTTTTATCAAAGTCACTTATAAAATTAACAGTACGCCTAGAATATGTACCCGGGTCATTTACTTCACCTGCTAACAAGCGAGCCCATATTTCTTGCATTTCTTTGTCTGAAATGATGCGAGATTTATCAACAAAATTAGTTAACCAATCGTCATCAATTAAGTCGGCATCTGCATTTTCTTTAAGATATGGAGAAGTCTGAGCTATGATGTCTTCAATATTTTTCTGCTTTTTTGCTTCTTCCACAATTAATCGATCTAGTGCACGCTGCTGCAATTCCGTCATTTGAGTTTCTGCCTGAGCCTTGATAAGCGCAGCTTCTGATTCTGCACTTGCCTTACGTTTAATATAGTATGGTTCATATAAACGACCAAATCCTTTCGACACTTTCCTAATAAGAGTATCAAGCGGTTTAGATATATCTCCATTTACAGTTACTCTTATTAATGCATATTCTATTTTTTCAGACATGATTAATTAAATAATTGATTTAAACTAATTGCAGCGGGGGGTATTCAGGTCACGAATCAAGAATTATTTCTACATTCGCGATCTGAAACTTCTGACACATGCACATAAAAGCACATGGATATTGGCTATTGTCAATCCATTTCATCAACGCAAGCTGATAATCGGCCAGTTATTTCTCTCGGCATGGCTTTTCAGTGTCGGATCGGGGTCGACTGCGACCGGGTGCGTGACTTTGCAGAGCAACGGCAAGTCATTCAGTGAATCGCTATAAAACCAGCTGCGTAAAAAAGACAGCCAGGTTAAATTATGCGCATCCAACCATTCTTCCAGCCGTTCGATTTTTCCTTCGCGAAACGATGGGGTGCCGGATACCCGGCCGGTGAATTCGCCATCCTTTTCTTCGGGCTCGGTGGCAATGAGATGTTCAATGCCCAGTGCGTGGGCAATTGGTGCGGTAACGAAGCTGTTGGTAGCCGTAATGATGATGCAAAGATCGCCGTCCAGTTTATGACGCTCAATTAATTGCTGCGTGCCCGGTGCAATCAGCGGTACTATTTTCTTTTGCATAAATTCACTGCGCCAGGATTCCAGTTGCGTACGCGGGTGGCGTGCCAATGGTTTCAGTTGAAAATTAAGGAATTCGTGAATGTCTAGCGTTCCGGCTTTATATTGTTCGTAAAATTCAATATTTTTGGCTTCGTGCAGTTCACGATCCAATGCTTTCTTTTCAATCAAAAATTGCGCCCACTGAAAATCACTGTCACCTGCAATCAATGTGTTATCCAAATCGAATAATGCTAAATTCATGAAACCACCTGTAATAATTCTCGAACTAACGGTATGGTAATTTGCCGCTGATGAATCAGTGAGTACCGATCCAGTGCATCCAGCGTCATCATGAGTGATGGCAAATCCCGTTTCCCATGCTGTAATAAATAAATGCAAATTTCCTCGGACAACTTAAAGCCGCGGTCATGAGCATACCTTTTCATAGCTTGTATTTTTTCTTCTTCAGTCAACTCAAGCACGTGATAAACCAGTCCCCAACCTAGGCGCGTCACCAAGTCTTGCCGCATAGTCATATGCATCGGAGCAGCCATGCCACTCATTAACAACAAAGTTTCACCGTGATCACGCAATTGATTATAAAGATTAAATAAAGCAACTTGCGCTGCTGCATCCAGCTGATCAAGATCGTCGATTGCAATGCAATCCATCGTGCCGATGGCTGAAAATTCATGCTGCTGCCGGGCGGAGAAATATACCGCTTTTAAGCTTTTTTGTGTATAGGCCGCAGTCGTTGCCCGCAGCAAATGGCTTTTACCGCATCCCCGATCACCCCACAGATATATAAAACGCTCTTTCTCCCGTCCCTGCAAAATGTTTTGCAGCAATTGCAGCACTTCAACATTACGGCCTGGCTCAAAATTTGCCAGCGAAGGCGACGGTGCGATTTTGATATCTAAGAGTAATTGCTGCATGGCATGAATCCGATGACTATTATCCGGTCTTGTCAGAGCAAAGTATGTTACGAATTATAGAGATTACTCTGTAGATAATGCTGATGAAGGTGGCGTATCCAAACCAGCAGTACGGCACTAACTGGCAACGCCAGTAAAATTCCGAAGAATCCGAACAACTGACCAAAAGCCAGTAATGCAAAAATAACCATCACCGGGTGCAGCCCGATACGATCACCGACTAACCAAGGTGTGATCAGCATACCTTCGAGTAATTGACCCATGCCAAAAACAATCCAAACAGGGATGACTCCACTCCAGCCCTGGAATTGCATTAATGCAGCAAGCGTCGCTAACGTTAATCCAACGATCATGCCCAGATATGGCACAAAAACCAAAATACCGGCTACTAAACCAATTGGCAAAGCAAACTCCAATCCCACCAGCCACAATCCGGTGATATAACAAATGCTCATCAGCAGGATTACGGATAATTGCCCTCGCAAAAATTCTGCCAGAATTCGATCCGTTTCGCGCGCCAGCAGAGAAACCTGGTGGTGCCAATAGCGCGGAATCATTTCGTCGACCAGTTTGATTAGCAAATCCCAATCACGCAATAGATAAAACAATACTACCGGCACCAGCAAAAGGTTAACCAGAAACTCAACAATCGCCATACCGCCGCTGGTTAAAGACGGCAAAACCTTTGCCGCTACACCGCCGGCACTTTGCCAATGCTTTGAAATGGCTTCCTTCAGTAAATTCATATCGGGTTCTAAACTGATGTTCAGCCTCGCCTCCAGCAAAGGAATGATATGATTTTTAATCATATCCAAGTAGACCGGGATTTTATTCAGAAGCCGCCTTGCTTCTTCTTCAAAAAGCGGCACCATGATCAGAATCAGCGCAGCAAACACGCCACTCAACAGAAGCATCACCAGAACCGCACCCACTGTTCGCGATATGCCATGATCCGCCATACGGGTAACCATCGGATTGCAGATATAGGCTATCACTGCTGCCAATAGGAAAGGGGTTAAAATCGGACTGAGCAGATAAATCAAACCGCCTGTGACACAGACCAGAATCAACCACCAGAGATAATGGATTTCGTTGGAATGTTCGTTGCTCATTTGGATTGAATTTAAATTTAGCCGGCTTTGGTTTTTAATGCATGACTGGCAAGATTTTTACCCAGTTCCCAAATGGATCCTGGAACATGATGCGTATCCGCAATGGTTTTGCTAAAAGCGCTGATGATGTGATCCAGGTCTTTTTGCGTCAATATCAGCGGCGGTAGCAATTTGATCACGTTCATGCCATGTCCTGCCACTTGTGTCAAAATTCTGTGTTCCTTGAATAAGGGAATCGTAATCATCTGACAGAATAGCCCTTTGTTGGCGGCTTCCAGCATCATCCAAGCAGCCTTCAATGACAAGCTGTTGGGAGATTTGAATTCAATCGCGATCATCGAGCCTTTACCGCGAGCTTCCTTGAAAAATTCATATTGACCCGCCAATGTGTTCAATCGATTGATGAGTAAAGCGCCATTCTTTGCGCTGTTTTCTACCAAATTTTCCGCTTTGATTACTTCCAAGCTGGCCAAACCGGCTGCCATCGCCATATTATTTTTGGAAAAAGTGGAGCCATGGACTACTGCGCGATCCATGCGATTAAATACACTTTCCATAATCTGCTGCGTCATCGCTACCGCACCGACAGGCACAAAGCCGCCGGATAACGCTTTAGCCATGCAAATCATATCCGGTTTCACACCCCAATGTTCGATCGCCCAGAATTTGCCCGTTCGGCCGATACCGGTCTGGATTTCATCCGCCACCAATAACGTGCCATACTTCTTGCACAGCCGTTCGACTTCCGGCAGGTAATCATCATCCGGAATATTGACGCCCTTACCCTGAATCGGCTCAACAATAAAGGCAGCCACGTTGCGACTGCTCAGCGCTTGCTCCAGCGCTGCCAAATCATTAAAAGGCACTGAACCGCAATCCAGCAATAACGGGCCGAAGCCATCCTTGAAAATCTGCTCGCCGTTCAAAGATAGCGCCCCCATCGTCAAGCCGTGATAAGCATGATCACAACAAATGATCCTATTGCGCTTAGTGACATAGCGGGCAAATTTTATCGCCGCTTCGACGGCTTCCGTACCTGAATTACAGAAAAAAACACGCTCTAAATTATCCGGTGTTGTCGTCAAAATTTCTTTTGCCAGCAAACCGCTCAAAGTAGACACGTCAAGCTGCACCAGATCGGGCAATTCGAGCGACAAGACTTCTTTCAATGCATTGATAATCGTAGGATGATTGCGGCCAAACGCATACACCCCGAAACCGCTCAACAAATCGAGATATTCGTTACCGTTCTCGTCATATAAATACTGTCCGACAGCACGCTGATAATTCCGGTCATAGCCAATGGTTTTCAAAACTCTGACCATCTGAGCATTGAGATACCGCTCGTGCAAGTCAAATTTGTCCGTACGATGTTGTGATAATAAATCGGCTATGCTGAAAGACATGAACGACCCCTACAATCGGAAAAATACTAGCGCCAAAGCCGGTGATTATAATCGTTGATGTTGAATGTTTCGACATAATTCTGATTCATATCAGCAATACGGATCCAAATTTTTACTATTCTTGCTCTCATCAGCTTAAGGAAACTCCGAATAACCCTCAATGTCATTCCGAACAAAGTGAAGAATCATTTGCAATCAATACCCTAGATTTCTCGCTATGCTCGAAATGACAGTTATTCAGAGCTTCCTTAATCTATCCGATTGAACAATCTTGTGCTTATGGGCAGACAAGCAAATGCCCGCAAGCTGGAATAAAAATGTTTATTGCTCTATTATCTCAACTTAACTGAAACGCTTTAAAACCATCAAATCATCATATACCGCATAAACCCTCCTTCTACTGCGGCTTACGCATGCCATGACGCACGCTAACCGCCTTATTGAGCAAATCGAACCAGAAAGGTGCGCCCAGAGAAATTGCCAGTGCGGTAAGCAACCATCCCGCGATATGCTGCAAACTAGCCAAAAAAATATCTATTGCTGTTCCTTCGAATGATAAAGATACATTGTTCCATCCAATAGGCAATTTACCCAAGCTATCGTTGCGACCCCGAAGGGCATCCGTAAGCCCGTTCAAATACTTGCACTCTTCTAGTTCAGGTTGCTTGATACACTTCTCGAGCGATTCTCTTGGGGTTTGTTCGCTTAGTTGAACGGCATAGGCGGTTACCGCACTTCTCAACTCTTTGTCGCGATAGATAGTTTCAGTCAGAGTGATGGTATTGATATTAAAAAGAACCGTGAGCGCAAGCCCGATACAGAAACTGATGATTTGCAGGTTACGCTTGTAGGTTCCGCCCATCATGGTTAAAGAACGATCCATCCAGTCACTCACAGCCGTCACCATATCTTCGGTTTTATCGCCAACAGTACGCGCAATACTTTGTAGCTGCATTTTTAGCGCAGAATCAGGCAATTGATCGATCGTTTCCTTTATTTGCTTGATCGAGTTACAAGTTGTGGCCGTATTGGAGAGGCTACCAATGAGCAGTTGACTCAATACCTTAGTATCTATATATGAAGGGGTTTCTTGTGGTTGATCATTAAAAAAAGGCTTTAACGCCGGATAGTGTAACAATGCTTGTTTAACGTTCGGATCATCGATAAGCTGCTGCAAATCATCGTATAAATCACGCCCGCGCATATTGAGTTTTTGCGCAATGTATTCATTGATGATGGTTACAAATAAGCTAACGCCCAAATAAATAAGCGTAAGTCCAATGGCCACATCCAACCATGTTGTAAGATCCATTTACTGCTCCTCCTTCAAAAAATTTTGATCTCCAAAATCCACCTGTGTAAAGAACAGCTCTAAGGATTTCATTGAAGTTGCTTCTTCAGAATATCTTGCAATATTTTCTACACAACTTTGTGTTATTAATTTTCACACCATTATCAAAAATAATCTTGTGAAAATTATTTCTGTCGAGTCTATGCTACCTAGCATATACCTTTTCTTGCTGCTAAACCGCGGCTATCTGAGCGACATTAGAAACAGTTCATGGTTAAAACACGAGTCTGTCAAATATTAAAAAACCGAACAAACTGAATTAATTTCAGCATAATCTCAAAACTGTATGTGCTATAAATAATAGATAGCTGGCAACTCACAAGCTCAAACGTTGCAGTAATTTTTATATTCACAACGATATATCGCTTTTATTTGCGTTAAAATTGCACTTTATCAACAGTATTTTTTGCAATCGCGTGAGAATTCAATTTGACTTCATCCAGTTTTAATCATCCTGATTCGATACAACTTTCCTACCGTGAGGCCGGCGTCGATATCGATGCAGGAGATCGCTTGGTCGAAAACATCAAACCATTTGCCCGCAGGACGTTGCGTCCTGAGGTTCTTAATGGCATCGGTGGATTTGGTGCACTGTTTGAAATTTCCAAGCACTATCAAAACCCTGTTTTGGTTTCCGGCACTGATGGCGTTGGCACCAAGCTTAAATTGGCTTTTCAGCTTGATCGGCATGACAATATCGGTATCGATCTGGTTGCCATGAGTGTAAATGATATTTTAGTACAAGGCGCTGAACCTTTATTTTTTCTAGACTACTTTGCTTGTGGCAAGTTAAATGTGGAAACAGCAACGGCAGTCATCCGTGGAATCGCGCGAGGCTGTGAACTCGCAGGTTGTGCCTTGATTGGCGGAGAAACCGCTGAAATGCCTGGCATGTATCCTCCTGAAGAATATGATTTGGCCGGATTTGCTGTAGGCATTGTTGAAAAACAACGCATTATCAATGGCGCCACCATCCAAGAAGGCGATATCGTGTTAGGCCTAGCCTCGAGCGGCGCACACTCCAACGGCTATTCATTGATTCGCAAGATTATTGAAAATAAACATATTGATTTATCAATGGATTTCTACGGAAAACCACTAACTGACAGCATTATGGCGCCAACACGTATCTATGTAAAAGCCGTGCTTGATTTGATTAAACAATTACCTGTCAAAGGTCTGGCACACATTACCGGTGGCGGATTGGTCGAAAATGTACCGCGCATCCTGCCAGAGCAGACAATGGCGGTATTGCATAAAGATACATGGGAAATGCCACCACTATTTCCTTGGTTACAACAGCAAGGAAATGTTGCTGATCACGAAATGACACGTGTGTTTAATTGTGGTATCGGTATGGTCATTATCATTTCTCCAGAAAATGCCGGGCAAGCCATGCAAAGCTTGCAAACGGCTGGAGAAACAGTATGGGAAATCGGTGAAATCAAACATCGTAGAATCGATCAGGCAGCTACCATCGTTGTGTAAATAGGGATCTTTTTCGCAACTTCATGAAATCATTGGTTATTCTTATTTCCGGTCGCGGCAGCAATATGCAGGCGCTGTTGGAAGCTAAGTTTCAAATGGATCGCATTACCGTCATTAGCAACAATCCACAGGCCGAAGGCTTAGCACTTGCGAAAAAATATGGCGTCAAGACCATGGCCTTGGATCATCGTAGTTTTCCGGATCGGGAGGCTTTTGATACAGCTTTAGCCGAAAAAATTGATGCCTGTCAGCCTAAACTCATTGCATTGGCTGGCTTCATGCGTATACTCAGCAATCGCTTTGTACAACATTATCAAGGCCGATTAATGAATATTCATCCTTCCTTATTGCCGGCATTTCCCGGGTTAAAAACACATGCTCGTGTATTACAAGAAGGCATTAGAATTCATGGTTGTACCGTACATTTTGTCACGCCTCAGCTGGATCACGGGCCTATAGTGATCCAGGCTGCAATTCCGGTATTACCCAATGAAACTGAGAAATCGCTTGCTGCTCGGATCTTACAGCAAGAGCATCGTATTTACCCTCAGGCAGTACGATGGTTTATCGAAGATCGAATTAGGTTTATTGGCAATCACGCTGAAATTATAGACTCAAGTAGTTGTGAAACAGTACTTTATTCTCCAGGATTACCCAAATGAAATTTCTTTCAACGATTTTTCTATTGTGGATGGTTAGTTACCCAGGATTTGCAACCGATATACCGACACGCATTGAGATTAGTTACACTGTAACAACGGATATCGGCCAAGGAGAAATCAATGAAGTGATGGAAATTAAGCACACGCATAGTGGCTATAGCTACATTATCAATAGCGAAGCACAAGCAACAGGCGTTTTCAAAATCATTGAGCCTAATAGCATTCTGCGACACAGTGAAGGTTTCATCACAAAACAAGGATTAAAACCTACTCGCGCTTATGAAAAACGTGGAAAAAAGGAACCGAGCGAAGCTGTATTTGACTGGAAAAATCACACCATCACGTTGCAACATAATGGTCATCAAGTACAAGAAAAATTACCAGAAGGTACGCTGGACCGTCTAAGTTTATCGTACAACTTCATGTTTGCCCCACTTCCAAAGCACCATGTTGATCGGTATGTCACCAACGGGCATAGTCTGCGACTATCGCATTACAAAGTAACAAAAGAAATACTCAACACTGCTATTGGTGAAATGGAAGCCATTGTGTTGACTCGACAAGAGGAAAGAAACTCTAAGCTAAAAAGAAAATTATGGCTTGCACCTAACAATCACATGCTGCCTGTTCGTATTGTTTCCGTCGAAGATAATGGACGGGAAATCGATAAAATCGTAACCGGCATTAGTATCAGCTATAAACCCGATCACTAAATCCACTCAAGCTTGCCACATCATTCATTAGGAAACCGATGCCCCTCTCACGCGCCCAACTCGATGCCGCAATTGTTGCTACACGAACCATACTTCCTCTGGCATTTCCAGCCGATGCAATCTTGCGCCGCTTTTTTCAGGAAAATCCAATGTATGGCGTACAAGACCGTGCATTTATTGCTGAAACAGTTTTCGGCATATTGCGCCATCGCTTCTTGCTTGAAAGCCTTATCGAGCGAATAACACCCCGTGCGCTAGTGCTAGCTTATTTAGCTAAATTTCATGGAATAAATCTGCGCGAATTAACCTCATTGATTAGTAAAACGGAAGCCACGTGGTTATCCGAAGTTAAAGCATTCAAACCGGAGACATTGCCGTTGTTCGTCCAAGCAGAATTTCCTGGTTGGCTAGTTGAAAAATTACAAATATTCATGACGGATGCTGACATTCTTGATTTAGGGCTTTCGTTACAGAAGCCTGCACCCCTTGATCTTCGAGTTAACACTTTTCTCGCAAAACGCCATCAGGTACTTGAAATTCTTCAGCAAGATGGTATTGCAGCGCAAGAAACGCCTTATTCACCTTGCGGTATCCGCTTAAGCGGAAAACCCGCGATAAACCATCACGAGCTTTTTCTTTCTGGAAAAATAGAAGTGCAAGATGAAGGCAGTCAATTGCTTGGATATCTGCTAGCACCGAAGCGTGGCGAAATGGTTGTCGACTTTTGCGCCGGTGCGGGTGGAAAATCCTTGCATCTCGGCGCCTTAATGCACTCGAAAGGACGCCTGTATGCTTTCGATATCTCTGAAAAACGACTAAACAATCTGAAGCCCCGTTTAAAACGCTCAGGATTATCCAATCTGCACATACAACGCATCGCAAACGAGAAGGATAGCAAGATCAAACGATTGTCTGGAAAAATAGACCGGGTATTGGTAGATGCGCCCTGTAGCGGGCTCGGAACACTACGACGCAACCCCGATTTAAAGTGGCGTCAAACTCCACAAAGCATACAAGAATTAAGTATCAAACAAAGTGCTATCCTTGCTGCTGCGGCCGATTTACTCAAACCGGGTGGATTGCTGGTGTACGCAACTTGCAGCTTCTTGCCCGAAGAAAACCAATTTGTCATTGATAATTTCCTGGCTTCGCATCCGCAATTTACATTAGTAAGCTGCGCAGAATTGTTATCACAACAAAAAATATCGCTCGACACGGGTAATTTTTTGCAGCTATCACCTAATCGCCATCAAACGGATGGTTTTTTTGCTGCTGCTTTAATACGTACCAAAGAAACAATAACAGCGTAAATAAAAAAGATACATGCATTAATTTTGTTTGGCCTGAACAATTTTTTCCTTAAGCAATTCAATCAGCGCCTGAAATCCTTCCCGCTGCATAATTGCACGGTATTCTCCACGTTTGATTGCGAGGTCACTCACACCATCAAATAAAATATTCACAATACGCCAACGATCTTCTGCCTGCTGTAGAACATAATCAAAATTTACTGTACCGCCATCAGACTTGGTTAATTGGCTGCGCACCAGCATTTGCCCATGTGGCAAATCGCGTTGCTCAATAACTTCGAATTGCTCTCCCTCATGATGAGTGAATCTCCCCGCGTAAGTGGCAATACTCAATTGGCGAAAAGTATCAATAATCAGTTTTTTTTGCTCACTATCCAATTGAGACCAGTAAGTTGCACCAAGTATCGTTTTGATAATCATCTCGATATCATGAGATTGATCAATTACGGGTTCAAGGAATTTAAATCGCCCTTCATACCCCAATTTTTCTCCGTCACGCATCACTTGAAGTAAGGAAGATTGTAACTTTTGAATGACTTGTTCAGGGCTCTCAGTCACTGAATTGGACGCGCTGACAGCAATATTCGTAAACAACGATATTATCCCAATCAAGTACCATGCTATTAATTTAATTGTTAGTTTTACTTTCATAGTGACGATCTTTCCAGCAAGCACGCTCTCCTCCCCAGTACCGCATCGCTGATGTCCAGGTCATTGCCAGATACAATGTGCCAATTATAGGCAATGCAAATACCCAAAGTGGAGAACGTTTATAATAAATTAAAGTTGGCATGTAAGAAATAAACATTGCTATCCATGCCAATAAACTTACCCAGAAAATTTCTGAGCTTGGTCGCAATAAAAAAAACAACGGCGCTGCCCAGAACATTGATAACATTATCAATGTGCAAGCGGCAAGCAAGACAACTGAATATCTTAACTGTGTATAGGCAGTACGAGCCACCATTTCCCAAATCGGCTTCAAATCATGGTAACCGCGATGACTTCGTGCCGCATGGCTCAATCCAATCCATGTACGTAAACCAGCCCGCTTCATGTGTGCCGCTAAAGTGCAGTCATCAATCAATGCATCATGCAAGCTATCAAAAGCATCTATTGTTCGTAATGCTTGTGTTTCCACTAAAATACAACCTCCGGCAGCTGCTGCAACACGTGAAGTTGACTTATTTGCAAGTCCAAAAGGATATAACAATTTAAAGAAAAAAATAAATGCCGGCATTAATAAACGCTCTACGAAATTTTTCATAGGAGGTTCAGCCATTAATGATATCAGCGCAAAATTCCCCAACTGCGCTTTTTGTCTTAATTCACAAATAATTCCAGGAGTAAGAATAATATCTGCATCCAACAAAAGCGTATAAGGTGTTCTAACTTCTTGCAATCCCTGTTGCAGAGCCCATAACTTTCCGCTCCAGCCTGGTAAAGGTGCAATACCCGATATGACTCTTGCACCACACAACTTAGCTTGTTGTGCTGTATTATCTTGTGATTGATCATCAATCACGATAATACAGGAGCCTTTTCCTTGCGCTTTCACACTGTTTATTGTGTGTCGAATATAAGGACCTTCATTACGTGCCGGGATCAATACTGTGATATCACTTAACAGCGCTTTAGTATTTTCTGGAATTCCAACTTCTAATTTTTCACGTATGCGACAAGGATGCCATGGAAGTAGTATCAATGCCCACCAGCACAAAACTCCAAGAATTGACAGATATAATACCAATTCCGTTATCATCTCTAGCTTAAATAGCTAATAAAAACAAATTGCTAATTATTTTATTTATTAATCACTGTTACCGGTATATCCAGTTTCTTTGGTGTTTTATTTTCTTCGGTCACCCACTTTGGAGTAGGTTCAGCTACCATAGGACCTGAAGTTCTAGGGCCTTTTAATGATGTAATCAACGCTTTCCATGGATGCTGCAGTGTATCTTCAACAGCTGTTGCCTCATAACCACAATGTGCCATGCACTGAGCGCATTTTGGATTATTTGCAGTTCCATATTTTTCCCAAGGCGTATCATCAAGCAACTCTTTAAATGTCTTTGCGTAACCTTCATCGGATAGTAAATAACACGGTTTCTGCCACCCAAATACATTGCGAGTCGGATTTCCCCATGGAGTACAATTATAATCCTGATTTCCTGCTAAATAGTCCAAATAAAGGGCTGAGTGATTCAATCTCCATTTCCGTTTCAGTTTTTTGCCTAGTTCAAAAATGCCGCGAAACAATACCTTGGTATCCTGACTTTTGATAAAAACGTCTTGTTGAGGCGCCTTCTCATAACTAAAACCCGGAGCAATCGTTGCTGCTTCAACGCCCAATTCCATTGCATAATCCAAGAATTCAGCTACATCTTTGGGCGTTTCGCCCTGAAATAATGTACAGTTTACAGTAACTCTAAAACCCTTATCTAAAGCCAGCTTTATCGCTTCTACCGCACGATCAAATACACCATCCTGACAAACGGAAGCATCGTGACGTTCTTTCATACCATCCAAATGGATTGAGAATGTCAAATACGGTGATGGTGTATAGTCATTAATCCTTTTTTTTAACAATAATGCATTTGTACACAAATAAACATATTTCTTGCGTTTGATAATACCCGCAACTATCTCTGGCATTTCTTTATGTAGCAGTGGCTCACCACCAGGAATTGATACCATCGGCGCACCACATTCGTCTACTGCTTGCATACACTCTTCATAAGAAAGACGTTGATCGAGAACATCTTCCGGATGCGCAATTTTTCCACACCCTGCACAAGCAAGATTACAGCGAAACAAAGGTTCCAGCATTAGTACCAGGGGGTATTTTTTTACACCCTTTATTTTTTGTTTAATTAAATAACTGCCAACCGCAATCTGTTGACGTAAAGGAACTCCCATGAAAATACCTCCAAAAGTACTTCAAAAACTAGTTGTGATTTATATCTACAATTATTAAACACAAGAACCACTGACGCAAAACTTACTTACAGGCTCTAGGGGCGAGTCAAAACAATGGAGAAAATTCAAATACTAAAAATATTTTGTAACCAGTTTTTTAGATAAAAATTTAACTATAGAACATGAATTGCTGCATAGCAAATTTTTTTAAGTTGCTTATAGCAATATAAAATAATCATTCAACAAATCAGTCACACTTTTTTTTAATTTTTATCTTCAAAAATTCTCATGTAAAAATAAATACACCAAGAACTAGAAGCTCTTGGTGTATTAGCGTACCTGCAAAATTTTTATATAACTAAAAATCCACACCTAGTGCACGTAGAGTTCTTTTAGTTAACTTACCGACAGGAATATCGTTTTGTTTCTGGAAACTTTCGATTGCAGCCACTGTTTTAGCGCCACTAACACCGTCCACAGGACCAGGATTAAATCCATAATTTACAAGAGCCTGCTGAACTTTCTTCATAATAGCAGGAGTTATTTTTACAACATCATCACCATCATCAGCTGCTGGTGCTGAAGCAGCACTTGATGCGATTTCTTCGACAGGTACTCCTTCAGTCGCTGCAATTGTTGTATCGAGCGCTTCTGTAGTCGCTGGCAAACTTTGTATGCTTTGAATTTCTTCTGTTTCAGGTGGTGGCTCCGCTGCGGCAGGCGCTGGTGCTGCTGTTTCTTCTTTGGTCTCTTTACCAGGAAGAGGCTTCTTCTCGAAAATTGGCTTACATCCAAACAACAATCCCGCCAACGACAACAAAACAGCATAAGCAACTAATGCTTTGATTCTCGTAAACTTCATTATTTTCCTCCATGAGTAATTACAATTACTTAAAAGTTATTAAATACGCAACATGTACTTTAATGACAAATTCAAATAACTTCAATGCATTGGTCGACCGATCCCGAAGCCATAAAAATTTTTAATTTTAATGATAGTGGTATGGACTAACCTATAATACTGCGATGTGAACTATCACACTTTTCTAGTCATAACGCAATCTTAATAAAGTTAATGATAAGTCAAGCTTATGAAAAAAAAGATATATGTCTAATTGGCGGAGGTCACAGCCATATTATTGCTGTCAAACAACTAGGCATACATCCACCCCCGCCAAATATCAGAATTTCTCTTGTTTGCAGCGATCAATTCACATTATATTCAGGAATGCTGCCCGGATTAATTTCTGGTCACTATCTTCCTGAAGACTGTTACATTGATTTACAAAAGTTATGCAATCAAGCCAAAATTACTTTCATTCAAAGTGAAGTTGAGCAAATTGATCCTCACTCCAAGCAAATTTATTGCAACCTGCATTCACACCTTAACTACGACCTGTTGTCACTCAACATTGGTTCGCAGCCAATGTTACATGATATCAAAGGCGCTACCCGTTACGGTTGTCCCATAAAACCCCTCAAGCAATTCTTGCAAAGCTGGTTAAAATGGCTTCAAGTTGCCCAATCCACTAATGAACCGAAACACATTGTCGTGATTGGTGGTGGTGCCGGGAGCATTGAAATACTACTCGCTATTCACTATAAGCTTAGCCATACTACCTTACAGCATGTGAATTTTATGTTGATTTGCGCTCACCCAAACATTTTAAGTTCTTACAATCAATGTACGCAGCGGTATTTCAATGATTACTTTAAAAAGCTTGGAATCACAGTGATCAAAGGGAAGCGCGTAAATGCAATCAGCCAGCATCAGCTGATAGTTGACGATAATATTACACTCAATTATGACTTTGCTGTTTGGGCCACTCATGCTGACGCTCAGTCGTGGGTTGCTAAAAGTGGATTAAAATGCGACAACAATGGCTTTATTCTAGTTGACCAATATCTGCGCAGTGTTTCACACACCGATGTATTTGCTGTTGGTGACTGCGCTAATTTTATCCCTATGTCCATACCCAAAAGTGGCGTTTATGCAGTACGACAAGGACCTGTTCTAGCTAATAATCTCGTGGCTGCATCCTGCAATTACCCACTTCTCGCTTTTAAGCCACAAAAACATTTTCTCAGTCTATTAACAACAGGGGATCGTCATGCTGTCGCTTCCTGGGGGCCGCTATACGCGCACGGAAAGTGGGCCTGGCTATGGAAAAATCATATTGACCGGAGATTCATCGCACAATTTAATCAATGACAATAAAAAGCAAATATTTTGAACGTATTTGGATGATTATAGAAAACACACCACCACTGATCGCTGACACCAAACCACATGAGTCAAATATCAAAAGACTCAGCCATGTCGATTATTCCAATACATAGTCAATACTGGAAACTGGCGTCAAGATTCGGGGTTTATCTCGCGGTGTATCGTTAAAAGATGGCAGGACCGTTTCAAGAAACGGAATAAAGTTGGTAGAACCACTGCTTGTTTGGGTATACCCCCTGTTATGTATGATCTTGTTTAAGTGGAATGCAGATGTTAGGGAGTTAAATTCGAGAAACAGCGTATTGGTTATTGCAAAAATATTGCTTGTACTAAAGAATGAAACGAAAGAGTCTCTTCTGGCACTCAGATCGGTAAACAATGAATTGATCACGATCACCAGATCTTTTCCGCTGAAATAAGCTGTTGCATCAATTGATTGTAGCGGCGCGGGCAGACCATCAACTTCGGGGACTCCTGAATATCCTAACGCGGTTACATTATCAATACAAACGCTCTGATTATTATTGGTGATACGAGGAATGCCTCCCGTTAAATTCAGACGAAACATGCCTTCTCCAACATCTTCAATAACTTCAAATCTACTTTGTATTGGAGTATTGCTAACAGTGGTGTCATTCGCGTTTATCGCATTGAGGCATTGAAACCCATCGTACACTATGGCTATTCCATAAGAATTACCATGAAATAACAAAAGAAATACGATTACCGCCAATACTTGCCTTACTTTCATAGCACCACCCTATGACAAACCATTTAGTTCTTATCTGCAACAAAAAATATCCAGGTGTTACCGAGTATTTTTGTTTAAAAAACAGACACTTAATTATTATTGATTCTTACCAAAAACTTAGCTTGCTGTACATAGTAGACTATGCAACTTACAAAAAGTATCGCCTACATATTTAATTTGCTCTGGAGTATGTGCAGCATTTACACTACATCGCACGAGCGATTTACCCTCTGGAGCAGCCGGAGGCAAGATTAAATTTACATAAATATTATGCTCAAGCAAATTCTGCCAAAGTAATAGTGCTTGGCGCGGTGTGTCAACAATAGCAGCAATTACCGGACCAGGATGAGGGCCAAGTAAATATCCTCCTTCCTTTAACCGTGTATAAAGCTGTGTGCAGTTTTGCCACAATTGTTTGCGCAAATGGCTACCTTTGCGCAATAACTCTAATGCAGCACGAGTCGAAGCAATCGTTGCTGGTGATGGCGATGCTGTAAAAATATAGGGATGGCTGACATAGCGTAATTGCTCAAGCTGAGGATGATTACTGACACAAAAACCGCCAATACTACATAGGCTTTTGCTAAACGTGCCAGTAATAAAATCGACTTCTTTCAATAGTCCGGTTGTTTCTACAAGGCCTTGACCAGTTTCGCCCAGCACACCGAGGGAATGCGCTTCATCAAGAAGCAAAATACAACCATAAGCCTTCTTTAGTTTAACAATATCAGTCAAGGGTGCTTGATCTCCGAGCATGCTGTAAATACCTTCGGCAATTATCAACGTGGTTTCAACACGATTACCCAAGCGGCGTAACCGTTTTTCCATATCAACCATATCGTTATGCTTGAAGCGAATGATATCTGCACCACTTAAAACACAGCCATCGTAAATGCTGGCATGGGAATCACCATCAATCAGCACAGTATCCCCAGGACCTACGAGACCGGAAATAGTGCCCAAATTTGCTTGATAGCCGGTAGTAAAGACAATCGCAGAATCACATTGATAAAAATCTGCAAATTCTCTTTCTAGGGAGCGATGGCCAAAATAACTACCATTTGCCATCCGAGACCCAGTAGTACCCGTACCCTCTTTATCGATTGCTTCATGAGCAGCTCGAATACATTCAGGCGCGAAGGTCAGTCCTAAATAGTTGTTAGTGCCAAGCAGAAGTACGCGCCGATCGCCAATCCGAGCTTCTGTAGCCGAATAAACCTCTTCTATTGGAATACCAAAAGCGCCAACACCATCAGGCAAAAGCGCTTTTCTTGCCGCAGCAGATGCATCTAATTTTTCAAGTAAGTTCATTATGATGCTGATTTAATTTTATAGACCAGATCTGCTAACTCGCGAACAGTCTGAACATCTGTTAATGCATTAATAGGAATTGAAACATCAAATGTATCTTCAATTTCCATAATCAAATTGAGTAATTTAATAGAATCGATCGATAACTGGCTAATGATGTTTGTTTCGGGTGTAATTTGTATACTAGAGTTTGATAAACCACTTAGACGATCACAAAGTAATTTCATGATCTCATCATAATTGCTTTCGCTCATAAATTAATTCAGTGTATTTAAATTTCAAAGTTAGATTATTTCAGATAATACGTCTTGCAAACGAATATTCGGCTGCCATGTAGAAAGCATACTGAGTAAAGGTTCATTATTACATACCCAGTCGTCATGCTGTAATTCATTAACTTTTCCTGGTGTCAGCATGGGAGAATAATGAAATAGGCGTGCAAGCCAAAGATTTGATAAAGCGATACTTCGAATCAAAAAATTTGGTATCGTGACACAATGAACAGGGCATTTCCATACTCGTTGCGCCAAAACAGATAAACTTTGGTAACTATACCCGCCCGGCGTACCATCATCCAGTTCAAAAATACCATTGATAGGCTTTTCTGACGCTAGCCAAGCCTCAATGGCTGCAACCAAATCATAAACGTGAATCAAACCAAATCGATTATGAATTCCTCCAATTACAGGAAGCACTCCACGCCGCATTGCCTGAAAAAGCGGCTTTAACTCCTTATCACCAGGACCGTATACAGCAGTAGGACGAAAAACTGTCCACAACAATTGGTCAGAATATTGAGTAAGTAGTTGCTCAGATAAAAACTTACTCTCAGCGTACCAGGATAACTCAGGATTTCTTGCAGCTAAAGATGATATGAGAAGGAATCGCGGCCATTGTTTTTGTTCAGTCATCGCTCCTAAAAGATTTTCGGTACCCTCAATATTGATACGCTCAAATTTTCTGAAAGAGTTGCCTCTTACTGTAGCGGCACAATGAATAACAAACGCTACGTCATTCACTAAATGACGTAGCGATGCTAAATTGTCAAGATCACCATGAATCCATTGGATTGCTTCACTCTCTAAAAAACTGCCACTCCTAGTAAGCGCTCGAACTTTCCAACCACTCTGAACCAATCGCTGTACTAAGGCTTTACCAATAAAACCAGTAGCGCCTGTCACAGCTACTAATTTCGGCATGCTTTTTATCTATCGCCGGACTCTACAAAAAATAATTGCCCCGTTAGATTTGTTCTTTGAATATATCCTTGTTTCGCAGCAAAACGTGAAAGTTTTCCAGACGAAGTTCTTGGTAAAGTATGCGGTGGTACTAACTCAACAACACAATTAACGCCAAAAGCCATATAAACAAGCTGTTGCAATCTTATTGTTAGCGATTGCCTCTCTGTCACAGAAGTAAGTCTGCATTCGATTACTAGAACAATAGTTGTAGTTCCATCTTCACTGTTGTCTACACCAAATGCAGAAGCTTCGCGCGACCTGACCTCAGGTTGTTGTTCCGCCAATTCTTCTATATCTTGTGCACGGATATTACGTCCATTGACAATGATGACATCGGTTCGGCGTCCCGTGATAAATAAATCACCTCCTAACAGAAATCCAATATCTCCCGTATCTAACCAGTTACCAGATTTAAGTGCCCTGCTAGTCTCTTCAGGGTTATTATAGTAACCAGTCATTAAACTATCACCATGTACCAGAACACTACCAACCATCATTTCTGATAACTGCTCTCCATCTTCATCCACGATCTTAACGGTATGTCCAGGTAGCGGACGTCCACAGTTTACAAATTCATTTTGTTTTCGCCCATTAGCCTGTAATCTGGCAGCCATTTTCTTATCTATCAGAGTCTTGCTATCTACTTGTATGCTTTTACACCCCGTACCAATTCTTGAAAAAGTAACCGCTAATGTTGATTCTGCAAGGCCATAGCATGGCAAAAAAGCACTCTCATCGAAGCCTGCAGATGCAAATTTTTCCGCAAAGTTTCTCAAAGTTTCTGGCCGAATCATTTCTGCACCAATACCAGCAGCCCGCCAACAACTAAGATCCAACTCCTTTAGATCAGTTTCTCTTGCACGTAAAGTGCAGAGTTTAAGACCAAAAGGTTGACTGAATGCTACTGTACAGCGGTTACGGCTAATTAAGCGAAGCCATTGCAAAGGCCGAATTGCAAAATCTCTAGTTGCCAGATAATCAACTGAAAGTTGCGTAACCATTGGTGCCAATACCAAACCAACCAGCCCCATATCATGATAAAAAGGCAACCATGAGGCAGAGCGATCACCGGGCCTTATTTCTAGGCCATTACGAACAATACCCTGCAAATTGCACATTAAGGCTCGTTCAGTAATAACCACCCCTCTCGGCGTACGTGTACTACCTGATGTAAATTGTAAGTAAGCAATTTCATCAGGATGATTGAATTGTAATTCCAGATAAACCGGAGGTAATTCGCCCAATTTACCTGGCGTTCCCACCCATCGTATACTTTCAACCCCTTCTACAGCTTCTTGCAGAAAATTAACATAATCAATATTCGCTAGAGCAATACTGGCTTGACTACTCTCAAGCATACCTTTTAGCTGTTGAACATATATCGCATGACTACCTAAATTAACTGGAATCGGCATCGCAAAAGGTACCAAACCAGCATAGCGACAAGCAAAAAACAATTCGACAAATTCTGCGGAAGTGTCAGCAATAATTGCTACCCGACTTCCTCGAGGCAAATCAAAACTATATAGGCGTTGGGCCAAAGTGCGAGCATTGTCTCTAAGCTCACTGTAAGGCAGAACCGAACGTAAATTTCCCCTCGCGTCGTAAAAGTTATACCCCGTTACTCCATCTGCTGCATATTCTAAAGCGCTGGTCAGGGTATCAAAGTCCGCTAACCGCTGAGTTAGTGTATTGAATGTCGGTGTAAATTGTAATTCGCTTGAAGGCTGAAAATCAAACGCTTGCGTTAGCGGAGCGTTCAACTTGGTTATTGTCGAACTCAAGATCTTCCCCTCGAAGTAATTGTACTTGTCACCTTGCTTTTATGTGCAAGAAATTCTGGTTGAGCGTGCCAACTCTGATCATTAATTCCTAATCTTATTGCTGGTTGGAAAATTTTCATTCAAACGCTTACCCATGACATTGCTTAATAAATATAAGTGTGTCATATTTGACCACACCGCAGCTTATATAAGGTACTTTTCCCTGTCAAGGCAATATTAATTTGATGTTGCTTAAAAACAACAATCACCATAACCAGCTTATTAAAACATATTTGTCTCATTTGAAAAAAATCAATTTATTACTCCATAACATATTTCGAAAAGTATTTTACACTGACTTAAAATCTTATTAATTGAATATGCTATGTTAGAAATTCAATACTTAACATATCTACAGAACGGAATTCCGCTACTTGAGAATGTCAATCTGCAAATCTTTATCAACCAACGACTTGGATTAGTTGGTAAAAACGGTTGTGGCAAGTCCACCTTATTACGCTTGATCCGTGGTGCAATACAGCCCGACGCAGGCGAGATTAATTTGCAATCTGGCAAAACAATCGCGTATGTTGAACAAGAAATCACTTTTTCTAATCAAAATGCTATTGAATTTGTACTGGACGGTGACATCGAATTACGGCAATTAGAAAAGATCATCTTGCACGACGAACATGATGCTATATGGTTTGAAGCGCAACAGCGATATGAAGCACTTAATGGATATTCGGCTCGATCGCGAGCAGCTCAGTTATTGAATGGATTAGGATTTACCAATGATATGGTAGAGCAATCCGTCGATTATTTCTCAGGTGGCTGGCGCATGCGTTTAAATCTGGCTCGTACTTTAATGCATCGAGCTGATTTGCTACTACTGGATGAACCAACCAATCACCTCGATCTTGAAGCCATTTTATGGTTGGAACAGTACCTTGAACGCTATCCTGGAAGTCTGATTGTAGTTTCCCATGACCGCGAATTTCTCAATGCTTGCGTTAATCGCATTGCTTATATCAATAACAAGAAAATTGATATGTATAGCGGCAATTATGATAATTTTCAAAATACACGTACTGAACGCCTAGCACAACATGCTCAAGCCTTTCAGCAGCATCAAAGAAAGATTGCACATATGGAAAGTTTTGTACGACGTTTTCGCGCTAAAGCAACCAAAGCAAAGCAAGCACAAAGCCGTATTAAAGCTCTTGAGCGCATGACGCATATGGTACCGCTACATATGGAAGATGGGCATTACGAATTGGAGATTGAAGCACCCGAACACAGCCCGCATCTATTGTTACGCACTAAAGCATTGCGTTTTGAATATGGCAGTCATTTGTTATATCAAAATGTGAATCTTATTTTACAAGCAGGCAGCCGAATTGCCCTGTTAGGCCCCAATGGCGCGGGGAAATCCACGCTGATTAAACTTCTTACCGGGGAAATCAAACCCACATCCGGTACAGTTGAACAAGCACCTAATCTCAGCATTGGATATTTTGCACAACATCAATTAGAAAACCTGAATGACCAAGCAACGCCTTTGCAGCATTTGCAAAAACTGGCGCCTCAACAAACATCATTGAACTTGCGTAATTTCCTAGGGCGTTTTGGTTTGGGTGGTAACAACGAAAATCGCCCGGTAGCCAGCTTTTCTGGAGGAGAAAAAAGTCGATTAACACTAGCTTTACTGGCATGGCAAAAGCCACACTTGTTATTGTTGGATGAGCCTACCAATCACTTAGATCTGGATATGCGCGATGCACTAACCATTGCACTGGAAGCCTTTACTGGCGCAGTTGTATTAGTATCGCATGATCGTAGCTTAATTCGTGCTATAGCTGAAGAATTATGGTTAGTAGCTGATAACAAGGTTCAGTTGTTTGAAGGTGATCTAGAAGACTATCAGCAGTGGATAGAAGCGCGCCGCACCAGCGAGGCTGCAAAATTGCGGCTATCTTTACAAAAAACACATCCTAAACCGGCTACAAAACTAAATAAAAAAGCTCTACTCAGCCAGCAATCAAAACTTGAAGCCGCTTTAACAATCACGCAACAGGAACTCGATGAAACCAGGCATCGATTAGCTGATCCCGCTACTTATATAAATTGCACCCGCGATCAAATCGACCAGCTTAATGCCATCCATGCAGCATTGGAAAGAAAAATAGTTCAGCTGGAAAACGATTGGCTCGAATTAGAAATGGCCTTGGAAGGATAAAAATACGAGCAGAAACGATCAGAAAAAAATTAATTAATCTGTGCCAGCTCAGTTCAGATTGATACCAATAAACCTTAAACCTGCATATTCATAATTTCCTGATACGCTGTTACCAACTTATTACGGACTTGTACCATTGATTGAAATGAAACGTTGGCCTTTTGCAGGGAAATCATCACTTCATGCAGATCGGTATTAGATTCGCCGCTAACAAATTGCATGGAAAGCTTATCAGCAACCTGTTGAACATTATTTACCTGATCAACAGCAGCTTTAAGCTTTTCGTTGAAATCAACGCGCGTAATTTCCTCGGCACCCGATAGTTTTTTTGTACCCGTAGCAAGTGCTGAAGCTGCCTGCAATTGCTGCAAGATATTATCAATTCCGGATGTATCCATAAATTTACTCCTTCTTAACGTAACGTCAAATATCTATCAAAAACTAAAACTTCAAACAATTTTTCAAATCAGACTGATCTTTATTTGAATGCTCACTAACTTGTCATGCGATACTGCTGCAACTTGTAGCGTAACGTCCGTTCAGAAATCCCTAGCCTTTTAACGGCCAACTTGCGAGAACCATTAACTGCTGCGAGAGTTTCCAAAATATGTTTGCGCTCAAGTGCTTTGATATCTTGTGAAGCAAGTTCAGTGCCATTTTTATCTATCTGAGAAGAAGTATCGATTTTTGGCAAATCAATGTGCTCAGCTTCAACACTATCATTTGCCAAAATCATGGCACGCTGCAACACATTTTCTAGTTCCCTCACATTCCCAGGCCAGGAATATTGAATCAGCTTGTTCATAGCTGCTTGTGTTATTTTGTATGGTGCTCGTCCCAGATCAATTCTTGCTGCTTCCAGAGTTTTACGCACAAGCGGTTCAATATCCATTGGTCGCTCACGTAGTGGTGGAATTTCTATGGGAAACACATTAAGGCGATAGTACAAATCTTCACGGAATTGACCACTCTTGACCATTCTCATCATGTCACGATTTGAAGTTGCCAAAACTCGAATATCCAATTTTATTGTTTTATGTCCACCTACTCTTTCTACTTCTCTTTCCTGTAGTACTCGCAATAATTTTGCTTGTAGTCCCAAAGGCATTTCTGAAATTTCATCTAACAGCAACGTACCACCTTCCGCTTGCTCAAATTTTCCTGGCTGTGCTTGTGATGCACCGGTAAAAGCGCCTTTCTCATAACCAAACAGAGTCGCTTCAAGCAAATTCTCTGGGATAGCAGCACAATTTATGGCAATGAACGGCTTGGAAGAACGTAATGAATGTTGATGAATAAAACGTGCAATCACTTCTTTTCCGCATCCGCTCTCACCTGTTAGCATAACCGTCGCTGGCGATTTTGCAACTCGCTTAGCAAGCGACAGTAATGTCCGTGTGCGTGGATCTCTAGCAACAACCTGTTCATCCAACTCAGACTCAGACAACGCATATCGTTTAATATGTTCCATTAAACTGTCGGGGTCAAATGGCTTCAATAGGTAATCACAAGCACCTAATCGCATTGCATCAACAGCTTTATCAATTTCCCTATAAGCAGTCATTAACAATACTGGCAGCTCAGGATTAAATGCTTTAATGTTATTTAACAGCGTAAGTCCATCAATAGGCTTCATCTGTACATCGCTCACCACTATACCAATTTGGCAATCTTGCAGTATTACCATTGCATCATTACCATTTGATGCTGCTAGTGCCTGGTAGCCAGCTAGCTTTATAGTAGTACATATTGCCTCCAATAAATCATGATCATCTTCCACCACCAAAACTGGTAATATTTTCATAACGTCAATCTCCTTTATTCCTTGGCAAACGTACCACAAACTCGCTTCCTGATTGAGGAAGCGAATGAATCTGTACGGTACCTCCCATCGATTGAATCACACCTCGAACTATAGCAAGACCCAATCCAGTGCCTTCTGAGCGTGTCGTAAAAAAAGGTTCAAATAATCTTTCTTGCAGTGCCACATCCACACCTGGTCCATCATCACGAACACTTAGAACAATACTGTCGGTATCCACACTTCCGGTTAAAATAATACGATCACCGGGTGAAGAAACTTGCATGGCATTTTCAAGTAAATTAATCATCGCCCCACACAATGCCTGGCGATCCGTCATCAGATGTTCTGTTTTGCTCAAATCCCGGACAATTAATCGCAAATTAAGTGGTTTGAGTTGTGGTTCAATGACTTGCTGCAACTCCATTAACAAGTCACTTATCAAGATATTTTCCAATTGCGTAGTCTCGCCTTTTACAAAGCGCAACATGTCTTTTGTCAAATGCTCTAAATGATGCAACCGTTCAATGGTCTTAGTCGCAAATTTCTGACGTTCTTCGATAGTCAATGCATCGCTTCTAAGATGATTGGCATAAAGGAGTGCGGTTGCAAGTGGCGTACGTAACTGATGCGCAAGATTCGCCGCCATCTCACCCATCGCGGTCAAACGCTGATTACGTCTTATTTTTTCCTGAACGGTGTAAGCATCAGTAATATCATTTACGAGCAATATCCGCCTTCCCATTGAATCCGGCGCACTACTTTCGACACGGATACGGCGACGTTGATCGATTTCTTTTTGCTCACCTACATACCACTCATTGGTAACCGTTGTCGGCAGTAAACGTTCCTGGATAATTTGCTGCCACGTCAGTCCAAGCAAAGGTATTCCAAGTATAGCGGCAGCAGCCGGATTCACTTGCTCAATTACTTCGTGCACGTTCAATGCCAGAACACCACCGGGTAAGGCATTTAACAAGAAACTCAAACGTCGGGATAAATCCTCTTTCTCCATCAGTTGCTTGTGCAACTCACCATTAACAAGTACCAGCTCATGGGTTAACTGAGTCACTTGGTGTTGTAATTGTTGATACACACCAGAGAGTTGTTCAGATGCTTCATTAAAAGCAGCAAACGCAAGCTGCAGTTGTTTCTGGTCTGTATCAACAGGTTTAATCTCGCTGATTTTATTTGATTGCACGGGTTAAATGGCAGTTTTAAGAATTGCCCGTAGCTTAACACTTACATCAACCCTTCTAATGATCCGAATAAGGGAGGCAAATCTATTCTATTTGAGCATTCAGATTGCATAAATTTATTGATAATCATCGCATCAATAAAACTCTATTGCATAAAATCATTAATGAATTAGCAAGAATTGCGCAGGAGAATAGTTCGTGGCAACAGTACCCAGTGAATCTAATACGACGGCACCAACTCAGACATTAAGGTTGGCACAGCTTAGTCAGTTATCGAATCAAAAGAAAGTGGGCCTGATTCTGGCGGCTGCAGCTGTTGTCGCATTGCTAATAGGTGCTCTGCTATGGAGTCAAACACCCAATTACCGCACACTCTATAACAATGTATCGGATCAGGATGGTGCCGCCATCATTAGTACCCTGCAACAAATGAACATACCCTACAAATTTTCTGAAAGTGGTGGTGCGATCTTAATTCCTGAAAAACAAGTTCATGAAGTACGACTACGATTAGCTGGTCAAGGATTACCCAAAGGCAGCCTGCCTGGATTTGAATTGATGGAAAATCAAAAATTTGGCGCTAGTCAATTTTTGGAGCAAGTCAATTATCAACGCGCACTAGAAGGGGAGTTGGCTCGTTCCGTTCAATCACTCTCGGCCGTACAAAGCGCGCGCGTTCACTTAGCAATTGCGAAACCTTCGGTATTTTCAAGAGAAAAGCAGCAACCTAGTGTATCTGTTTTGCTCAATTTACATCCAGGAAGAGTTTTAAGCATAGAACAAGTTAGCGCAATCGTGCATTTGATGTCTAGCAGTGTACCGAATTTACCTGTCAAGAATGTAACGGTTGTTGATCAAAATGGCAATTTGCTCAGCACACAAAATGATAATAAACAGGATACGCGTTTTGATGCCAAGCAACTCGAATATATACAAGAACTTGAAGAAAACTATATCCGTCGTATTGAGACTATTCTGATACCTATTACGGGTGCAACCAACGTGCGTGCGCAAGTAACTGCAGATATGGATTTTTCTCGAATCGAACGCGCTGAAGAAATCTATCGCCCCAACAACACCGAATCTGATGCAGCAACGATTCGCAGTCAGAAAACATTCGAATCGGCTTCTATGGGCTCGAAAATTGACGGCGGAATTCCTGGCGCCTTAACGAATCGTCCACCTGAGCCTGCTACAGCGCCTATTGAAGTAGGTGGAAAAAAAGCTGATGGCGGAAATGCTGAAAATGAAGATGCTGCCAATAAAGCACCGCAATTACCTACGGATAAGAAAAAAGAATCTACTATCAATTATGAAGTAGACAAAACAGTACAACATACACAGCAATCTAGCGGAAATATCAAACGGCTTACCGCGGCAGTCGTTGTCAATTATCGTAAGAAAACCGATGAAAACGGTGAAGTCTCATATGAGCCATTGACAGCAGAAGAAATCAAGGAAATCAATAACCTTGTCAAAGAAGCGATGGGTTATAACGAGAAACGCGGAGATTCATTGACTGTAACTAATAGCTTATTCACTAACGATAGTGAACCCATAACGGATGTTCCATTATGGAAAGATCCCGATGTAATGATGCTAGCTCAGGAAATTGGAAAACAATTATTAATTGCGGTTGTGGTATTGTTTTTCTTATTAAAAATCTTTCGCCCGTTCCTCAAAAGCTTAGCTCAATCAACAGCCCCCGCTCTGCCGGATAAAACCAACAATGTAGCGGCGGATGGAACTGTATTGGAGCAATTGCCTGGGCAAATTAATGAGGCAGCAATTCACGCATTTCAAAAAACTATTTTTGAAGAAAACCTCAAGAAAGCTAAGCAATTAGCCTTAGATGAACCAGCTATTGTCGCAAACGTTGTCAAAGATTGGGTAACCAAGAATGGATGAAGAAGGTATTAAAAAAAGCGCCATTTTGCTCATGTCACTAGGCGAGCAGGAGGCTGCATCCGTAATTAAATTACTTGGTCCAAAAGAAGTACAAAAACTAGGGGAAGCTATGTCTAGTTTACAGAATGTGACACGCCCGGAGATTGAAAACACACTCGCAGAATTCTGTAATGAAGCCGAAGGAAAGACCACACTGGGACAGGATTCAGCAGATTACATCCGTAAAGTTTTAACCAGCGCATTAGGTGACGAAAAAGCTGCCAATCTTATTGATCGCATTCTACAAGGCGGCGATACCAGCGGCATCGAAGGATTAAAGTGGATGGATGCACCGTCAGTCGCGGAATTGATTAAAGATGAGCATCCACAGATTATTGCGACTATTCTGGTTCATTTGGAACGGGATCAAGCCAGTGAAATTTTAAGCCTATTCACAGAACGGTTGCGCAATGACACTTTATTACGTATCGCCACATTGGATAGCATTCAACCCGACGCACTGCGTGAACTCAATGACGTACTGACAAAACTGCTATCCGGTAGTAATAGTCTTCGTAAATCCGCAATGGGTGGTGTACGTGCCGCAGCAGAAATTCTCAATTTTGTTCCGACTGCACAAGAAACCAGCGTTATCGACAATATCAAGCAATTCGATGAAGAACTGGCACAAAAAATCATGGATGAGATGTTCGTATTTGATAATCTTATTGATATTGATGACCATGGTATTCAATTACTGCTCAGAGAAGTTCAATCAGAATCCCTGATTATCGCCTTGAAAGGTGCGCAGGAAGAATTACGCAAGAAAATTTTCAAAAACATGTCACAGCGTGCTGCTGAGGCGCTCAGAGAAGATCTTGAAAGTAAGGGTCCAGTACGTGTGTCTGAAGTGGAAGCAGAGCAAAAAGAAATTCTAAAAACCCTACGCAAATTGGCTGACGACGGACAAATCGTACTGGGAGGAAAAGGTGAAGATAACTTTGTTTAGGGATTATTTCTTGATAGGCTCATTCAACAAATTTCAATCAAACATTTACCATTAATTGTTGCAATAAAGGTTTATCAATGACAACAAACAGTTTTTTTCCAAGAGAAAAACCCACTTCCTATCAGCGATGGAAAATGGACTCTTTGGAAGCCTCAGATTTGATCCAAAAAAAAAATTCAACTGAAGGTCAAAGCGATGCTCAGGTAAACAAGCAAATGACCCTACCGACTGATGCAGAAATTGCGACAATTTTCCAAAATGCCCAAAAAGACGGATATGCTGCCGGTTTCCAAGAAGGTACTGAAAAAGGATACACAGAAGGCAAAAAAGCGGCTGAAACGGAGATTAAAAATGGGGCAACACGTCTTCAAACCTTACTCTCCCACCTCAATCAAGATCTGCAAAGACTCGACCAGGAAGTTGCAGATGAACTCTTAAGTTTGGCGATTGCACTGAGCAAAAAAATGATCAGCCGAGCACTCATTATTAAGCCCGAATTTATCTTACCTATCGTGCAAGATGCGATTAGAAACTTGCCCAGCGTAATGCAACAGCCAAGGCTTTACTTACATCCTGATGATGCAAAAATAGTCCGCTCGCATATGGAAAATCAATTGGTACAAGATAATTGGTCTATTCGTGAAGATGAACAATTGTCCCCAGGCGGTTGCCGCATCGAAGTTAATGGCAGTGAAATCGATGCAAGTCTGGAGGTGCGTTGGCAAAAAATATTGTCAACTCTTGGTCAAAATGCCGACTGGCTTGAAAAAAATGACTAACCCAGGTCGTCATCAACAGTGGAACAATTACTTAAATAATTGCGCTCAACTTATTACACCTTGCAATCCGTTATTGCTAAGTGGCACGATCACACGTGTGTCAGGGCTGGTGATTGAGGCGGTTGGACTCAGATTAGCCGTTGGCAGCAGCTGTACTATTTTTCTATCGAACGGGTATAGCGCTTCCGCTGAAGTTGTGGGTTTTTCTGGCGAGCGTCTTTTTCTGATGCCATCCAGTGATGTATATGGATTATCTCCAGGAGCAAAAGTAGTTGCTACAGAGATGGTTGCCGACCCGCCTAAACTTGGCAATTATCTCCACCCACGAAGACGTGCAGCAGATCGTGCCAAACATGTAGCTGTCGGTCCTGAGTTACTCGGTCGCGTTTTAAATGGATTGGGCGAACCATTAGACCAGCTTGGTTCTACAAGGGCAGAACACAACGTTCCATTGTACAGCCGACCCTATAACCCGTTAGAGCGAATTCCTGTTACCCAGCCACTCGATGTTGGCGTGTGCGCAATTAACGCACTCCTCACTGTTGGGCGAGGTCAACGCATGGGCTTGTTTGCCGGTAGCGGTGTCGGCAAAAGTGTGTTACTTGGCATGATGGCACGTTATACCGCTGCTGATGTAATTGTTGTCGGCTTAATTGGAGAGCGGGGGCGCGAAGTTAAAGACTTCATAGAAAATATTCTGGGTAAAGAGGGGTTGGCCCGCTCCGTGGTCATTGCTGCACCTGCCGATACTTCTCCATTATTGCGTCTACAAGGCGCAGCCTACGCCACGGCCATTGCGGAATATTTTCGTGACAGCGGCAAACATGTATTACTCATTATGGACTCGTTGACCCGTTATGCCATGGCTCAGCGGGAAATATCCCTGGCTATCGGCGAACCGCCTGCAACCAAGGGGTATCCGCCATCTGTTTTTGCCAAATTACCCCAATTGGTAGAGCGCGCAGGCAATGGAAATCACAACAGTGGTTCGATTACAGCTTTTTATACAGTATTGGCTGAAGGTGACGACCAAAACGACCCCATTGTCGATAGCGCCCGCGCTATTCTCGACGGACATATTGTGTTATCGCGCAGATTAGCAGAGGCTGGACATTATCCGGCAATCGATATCGAAGCTTCGATCAGCCGTACTATGACCAGTGTAGTTTCACAACAACAAATTCACCTGACCAGGCAATTCAAAAACCTTTATTCCCGCTATCAACGAAGTCATGATTTGATTAGCGTTGGCGCATATGTGCCGGGTTCAGATCCAGAACTGGACTGGGCGATTAAACTATATCCAGCGTTTGAGCAATTTTTAAATCAAGAAATGTCTCAACGTGAAAGCTTTACAGATAGTATTGAGAAACTTACAAGACTATTTAACAGCGAATAAGCTTGCATCTCCACTTACATATTTATGTCAACCTCATCGTCGTTAAAAATACTCCAGGAATTAGCCCAACAGCAAACAGATGCTTCCGCAATAAAATTAGGTCAGTTAAATGCACAGCACCAAGCAGCGGAAAAAAAACTAAACTTACTTCTGCAATATCGTGCTAATTACCAGTCACATCTGCAGAATGCAATTGCAGCAGGCATTGATCAGACTGAATTACTCAATTTTATTGCATTCATGAATAAGCTCGATGCAGCTATTTCGGAACAACGTCAAGTAGTGCTGCAAACCCACAGCATGCAGATCATAGGAAATAATGAATTTTTGTCCAATCAACGAAAATTAAAATGCTATGACATTCTATCCCAGAGAAAAAAAGCCGAGGAAAATCATAAAGGAATAAAAAAAGAACAGAAATTGCAAGATGAATTTGCTTCGAGTGCCTTCAATCGTGACCCATATTCCCAAAAAGACAATTAATGCTCTATCTCATTGCGTTAAATTGGCACAAAGATTGCTTAATTACAAATGCAAATGCTTGATAACTAATTACTTGAGACCGAAAACTTATGCTAAATATGAATATAGCTGCCGCACCACAGGTTAAATCTTCAACTGACAATCCGGTAATAGCAAGCAACTCTGTATCCAACGACACACAGCAGCCGGCAGAAAAAGAATTCGCAAAGGTTTTGGAACGTGAAGTATCCAGCTCAACTCATCAGGGCGAGACAAGTACGGCCACCGCAAAAATAACCGAATCTCTGGAAAAAGACACCCCGTCAGAAACTAATAGCCTAATCATAAATGCATCATCAGATACGTCTGGCACAAATATACCCACTAATAATCTATTTGTTGACATAACAAATATTGAGCAATCGTTAATTCAGCTCAGCATAATGAATCCGGGCATTTCAACCACTGCGGCAACTCTGCCAGCAACGTTATCAGGATTACCTCAGAACACCTTAATTGCTCAAGATAACAAACTTGCAACGAATCCACTTCTTCTTACCAATCAAATTTTGCTGCAAAAATTTACACCGGTTACTTCAGCAACCGACTCTTTAACAAGTAATTTCGTTTATTCACCGAATGATTTTTGGCAGTCGCTCGATATGGCAGATCCTGCCGTTTCCGGCAAGCTTTTGCCTTTTTCCTCAGAAATAAACGATGCCTCCCAAATTAGTGCAAAAGAAACTATCTTTTCCGCAACAATTGAATCCGTAACGCCACAGTCGCTGAGTTTAAGTTCCACTACTTCAGCTCCTTCTTCGCACCCCGGAACACAGAACACCCAAGTAGATCTTGCTGTTGGTCAACCTAAATGGGGAAGTGAGTTTGCTCAGAAAATTATATGGTTAACTTCTCAACAACATCAAGTGGCCGAAATCCATTTAAATCCGGCTCATCTTGGCCCTGTTGAGGTAATGTTAAGCATTACACAAGACCAAGCCACTGCACAGTTTCTCTCACCTCATCCAGCAGTACGTGAAGCCATTGAAGAAGCTTTACCCAGATTAAGAGAAATGATGGCCGAAAATGGAATTCAATTAGGCGACGTATTGGTTAGTGCTGATTCATTCCAACAAGAAAATAGACAACAGCAAGCATATAATCCAGTTAGAAACATTACCAATACTACAAGTACCCAAACAGAAGTTATACATCAAATTGAAACAACTGTTGTGTCAAATAAACACCACGGTATTGTCAACACGTATGCTTAAATATTAATAAGCAAACTAATGAATAAATACTTTTCATAAAAACATGCCTATTTGAATCTTAACCTCTTATA
>CADEDJ010000034.1 GCA_902826055.1 uncultured Nitrosomonas sp.
GTGCCTAACAAGAGCATGATGAAGAGATAAAATTTCCACGGACTTTTCTTTTCAGCATAAGGATCTACTAACGAGCGTTGAGCGCCAGGCGGTAGAGTAGCCATTTTTGTAAGCGATGCGCCGAATGGAATATTGATAATTGCACGCGTATTGACCGCCCAGCCATTGCCATCCAGTAGCGGTGCTAAGTTTCGCTTGCGCAATTTGAGGAAAGCAAGAAGAACTGACGGACCGGAGATTAATAAAATCAACCCCAGAATAGCCAATGGCATTTGCCACCAATTCAAACTGATAAAACCGGTGACCACTGATGCAATCGCAGTGCCAATAGCACCTATTGCCAAGCCAATTGCAGCAAAAATTCCTGCAAATTTGCCGACATCAAAGGGTGGGGGAGGTGCTTTGGTTGCTTCTACTGTTTGTGTGGTATTTGCAATACCTGATGCTGCTTGATCTTGTACTGCTTTTTCGCGAGCACTAGCCATTTTCTCGATTTGTTCGCCAATCATTTTGCCGATGCGTTTGTAAGGATACCAAAAGGCCTGGCGGACACTAATGGGGTGTTCGATGATTTTAACAATAGTTGCATCCCAATCCTGACCCTTACGATCGTAAAAAATACCATTGCGACCGACCATCAAATTATCAGCATCACCATTGGTAAAAGCTGCGGCGATATTGATTTTTTTGTTGATATCATCGCGACGCTGACATTCACAATAGGCAATATAAGTACCGCTTAAGCTGGCCATACCGCTGTGAGCATTGATGTCAGCTACATTCAAGCAGAAATCACAACTGCGGCCATCTAAGAATAGTGTTCCTGCTTGAAATATCGCTTTATTTTGAGCAGTGTAAAAATCGCGAAATGAAACAAAATTATTCAATAATTGAAAAAGATCACGATGATAGCGAATTAATTTTTCGACAGAGTTAATAGCATCTGATGCACTAGCGAGAGATTTGTCTTTGTGAATCAGTGTCATGATTTTTTCTTGATAGCCACCAGCCAAAATAGCGCGTACACGGGTGATCGTCAGACTCTCAACAATGGCACCACGCTTGGTTTCTAACCATGCTTGGTGGGCAGAGAATTTTTTACATATTTTTTGCCATTCCTCACCGCTGAGGTTTTCTTTTTTGCCCAATAATGGATTGACAACTTTAGTTTTAAATTCAGTGATGGCCGCTATCCACGCAGGATTAATTCCTGTTTCCAGAGGAAGGGGAATTTTTGCTTCGATTTTAGCTAAAGGTAGCGAGGCAACCTGTTCGGAATCAGCCGATAAATTTTTGCTTGCAAAGGCTTCGTATTCTGACAATGCTGGATTCAGAGGATCTCCCGCACGCGAATCGAATTCCGCCAAATAGCAGCGGGTAAAGTAGTCATCAATTTTAATTTTGACGCTATCAAATGCAACTTTCGCTGCTTCAGTTTCTTTACCTAGCACGAGTATATTCGATTCGTTGTGCTCAGCTTCTTGCCACCATTCAGAAAAAGCTGTGGCTTCTGTGAAAAATTGATTAAGTCTTTCTTCAGAAATACCAGGTAAGCCTGAGCGATCTTCTTCAGAACCGACACACGTAATAATTTCTTCAATGACAGCTTGTGTGTCCGCATCTGCAGCGGCACTTGCAGGAATAATGCCGTCCCCGTTAAATTTTGTACTGGCAAAAATCTTATTTAAATCTGCAGTATCATCGACAGTAATGGTTTCTTCATCTTTTTTGCCAATATTCAGTAAAACTTGTTTGGCAGAGGTAAACAACGCGTTACCTTCTGGTGTGCTAGTATCAATCGCACTTAAGGGAAGAACATCCAATCCTTTGGCAATATCTTCGGGGTTTTTAAGTACAGATGCAATCCAGTTAACTGCTGCGATGATTTCCGGTACGCGGATGTGGCCATCGTTATCGCCGTCGATAAATTCTAACGTTTTTGTGTCAAATTCAAGATTATTAATCGGGCAGCTGAGCGCTGCCCAAAGTTTCGGATCGAGCTCGCCAAGCGATTTTAAATCATCGGCTGTTTCCAGGCGCACTTGGTCAAAACCACCGGAACGGAAGAATCGCCATTTATGTATTGTGTTGTTCATGATTTTCCCCTTTTTCCTGAGTGTAAATTGCTCATAAATTGCTTTTTAAATCATGTTTTTTATTACGCTTATATTTTTTATAATAATGTTGATATAAGATTATTATTTTGGTAATTAATCGTCATTAAATCAGATGGTTTGTTCTTTTTTATTGGCTTCGAGAAAGACAAGCGGTTACATGGTTGCGGAAAAACTCTCCTGTGAGTCCAAGAATATCTGCCTCATTTTCACAAATTTTTGATCGAGAATGTTTTTTAGAATCACTATCTGATTCAAGGCGAACCGGAAGTTGCTGAACACTGCTGGAGTGTAGCGCACTAGCCGCTGAAAGTGATTCTACATCAAGACGTACACGAACTATACCACTAGCGCCTAAGTTTAATTGGTTCGCAGCTTGCTTTGACAAATTGATAATTCGATCACCTCCTCCTCCCCAGCGATCATTGATACGAACCACAACTTGTTGATTGGTCTTTAGGTTAGTAACCCGGACACTACTTCCGAAAGGTATTGTGCGATGAGCGGCGGTTAATTGTTCAGGATCATAAGGTTCACCACTTGCAGTAGTCCGTCCCTCCATCTCTGTTGCATAATAGGTTGCCATACCAATTTCCGTAGGCCAAGACGAGTCTTGCACTGAACTTTTTGTACCTTCCAAAGTACCGGAAGGCATCGCAACTTGTTTTTTTGTAAATTCAGTTGGCAGTGGTATGTCATTGTCTATTCTCTGTTCGTTAACCTGATTAGGTACAATTTGACTCATCTCATATGAGAGGGTGGCCGCAGTGTTAGATTCTGGTGTTGTTGAACATCCACAGATGACTGAAGCGACAAAACAAGCGATAAAAATTTTTTTCACAGCGATACAATTAGAATTAGTTATTATTTTTTATAATAATTCTATCATTATTGTAAGAATTATCCTATGCCTTTTAACAGAGCCACTAAGGACAGTGATATGACCAATGACCGTTAATTCGTGTGGCAAATTTCTTAATTTACCTTAAACTTTGGAAGTGATCAAAGCAATGCATTTCGTGAAGAAACTGATGTGATAATCCATTAACCCTGGTGCAGCTTGTATAGCTTGATATGTTACTCAGATTGCATGCTTGCTGTTTTAAAGTCATATATAATTAACTTCAATTTTTTAAAACCATATCAGGCAATTAGGTGTTTTGGTATAAGTCTAGAAAGATTAGATTAATGTGTTATGCAATGTTAGTTTCTAAAAAAGGGTCTTCAATTGTATGAAACAGAAGATTTTAGCGCATTGCATTTATAGTTTGATGATGTCAATAACGATGACTGGTTGCGTATCTGCGACAGTTACCTTGGTAAATATCGGATTCTCAGATACTTATTTTCGTGAATGGTTTTACGCTTGGGGTATTGCTTTTCCTATTGGCTTTGCTCTTTTACTGATACTATCGCCGTTGTTCAGAAGAATTGTGAATTCAATAACTGAATAATCAGGATATTGATTTTTTGTGACAATCCCAGTCAGCAAAAAGGAAATGTCTATTTCTATTTAAAAATTGCGCGGAATTAATTCGCTACCGACCTAAGAATCAAACAAATTAATCATACAGTTAATAAACCCTGCAGCATCGGTATGATGACAAAAAAATAACACACTAATAATTAGAGAAATCATTGAAATGATCAAAACTGTAACGGGCACTCGCAAGCTCTTTTGAGTATATTTTTCTTTGATTTCATTGGCAATTTCTTCGTAAGATGGAGCCGTATCGCTAATATGTATTCTCGGATCAATAGGCATTGGGCTGGTTTCAATATTTGCCGCTGGTGAAGTTTGTTTTATTTCTTCGTCAACCGATGAGACATTTTGTTTTTTAAGAGGATTAAGCGTTTCAGCGGGTTGTGTTTGGGAAGAAATTTCTGTTTCTTCAGCAGGGAATTCTTGATTCACTACTGCGCGTGCCTCTCGGCTTTTTCTTTCTTGGCTCTTTAATGAAATAATGTAATGAAAAACGTCTGTTCGCAATCCAAGCCGTTGTGTAGCTTCATAGATATCATGTGCATCAACAACAGCTTTTTCACGCTCAAAAGCAACGCTAAATGCTCTGTCACATAATGAATTGATTGTTCGAGGTGTTCCGCCAGCTTGGAATGCGATACCAAGCGCTTCCCATCCTGTATCGGATATGAGTTCACCCGAACCACCAGCGACTTTAAGGCGATGCAATATATATTTTTGTGTAGCATCGGAATTCATACGTCCGAGTGTTTCAAGCGCGGCGATTCGTTGTTTAAAAGGTTCTAGCGCCGGTCTATTGATCATTTCCAATAACTCTTCTTGGCCGAGTAACAACAATTGGATGAGCTTAATCGATCCTTCTTCGAGGTTATTTAATAAACGAATGCCATTAATCACATCGTCCGACATTAAATGCGATTCATCAATGATTATTAGACATTTTTTTCCTGCAGAATTTATTTCTAGTAACGCATTGCGAATATCCCGCATAACAAAAGTCTTTTCCGATGACAAAGGATGCAATCCCAGCTCTTGCGCAAGAAATAAATAGAGATCACTGCTGTTTGCAGGCGGTTCCGCCATCCAAATTAATTTAACGTCATCAGGGAAATCCGCCTTTATCATTTGGCTGAGTGTCGTTTTACCAGAACCAATAGGACCGGTTACAACAATTAATCCGCGGCCACTCTGCAATGATCCTGATATTTGTTTGCGAATACGTGCATGATCACCTTGGTTATAAAAAAACAAGGGATCCGGGACATTCTCAAATGGTAGCTTCTGGAGGTTAAAATGGCTTGTATACATGTGAATTAATTTTCTCCTTCTTTAAGCAGTAATTTTACTTCGACCCTGCGATTCTTAGCTCTGCCTTGTTCGGTTCTATTAGTGTCTATGGGACGAGTATCGCCATAACCGATAACGGATATCGATTCTGATGGTATGCCACGGGAAATTAAAATGTCTGCAATAGCTTTCGCCCTGAGTATTGATAAGTCCATATTATTTTTGTGCAATTTGCCAGTTGGAATATTATCGGTGTGTCCTTCAATAATTATCTGGCTATTTGGAAATACTGATATTTCATTGATCAGTTTTTCAATCTTTGAAGCAGCAGTATCATTGATGACGGCATGGCCGGAGCGAAATGTTTGCCCGCCAAAAATCGTCAAAATTGTTGGATGATCTTCAATTGCCTTGGTTTTAGTGTCGTTGCTTTTTTCTTCTGATGTAATGCCTCGATTTTCAAGATGTGCAACATTTACTTCTTGGCTTGTAGATTTAACCGCATTCGCATCTGATGGTTCAATAGCTGCGGTAGAATTTTCAACGACTGCATCGGGTTCAGTCATCGGCTCTTCATTTTGAGTTTGATCTGTGGGATTGAGCGTGACCGGTGTTTCTGTTGAGGGTACAGTGATAAGCGGCGTATGAACTATAGGTGTCTGAACCGGCAGTTCAAACGCTCTATACATAATTAAGGCGGATAGGGTAAAAAAAATAATGGATAGTCCAATAATTATGAAATGCATAATAATAAGCCACTCAATTTAATATGTTTTAAACGGAAATGTGTATTAACGGACTCAAAGCTGCCATTTTAACGCAGTAATTAACGGCTTGCTGCTATGAATAAAAGTATTTATCTAGCGTTTTAAAATGAATTAATGATTATTCAAGCGCATATGCACTGTTTATGGATTTTAAGCACGGTATTGCATCTTAGCTTAGCATAGTTATATACATTCTGTATAAAGCTTGAATGAAAATACCGCCAAGAGAACAATGCAATTAAACAAGCTTTGAATAAGCATCTATGCCTGTGCGAGATGCTGTGATCGATGCTGCTCGGAAACTCGCGATCTCACCGGGTAATCAATTTGATTGAAAAAGCTTTCTTTATGGGTGCGGCGGGTGACATCAAATGCTAAAAAGCGCATAGATCCCAATTTAATCGCATGATTCAAGATGGAATTGTATCACTTGCATCTCATCAATCCGAATATGTTTCGTGAGTTAGATTAACCAATGAACTGTTGAATGCGAAATGCAGCTAAACCGGCTGATATTGATAATGACATTTACAGTGGTGTGGCGTGAACGGGAAGGTTTGCCAATATAACCACCATCACAAGAAAATATGCCAGTTGTACGATATAGAGCCACCAATTGCTATTGTTCATTTTGCGATTTCCTGATGATTTTTGATCGACCGGATAGCTAATTGGGTAACGCGATAAGACTTTTTATACACGTAAATGCCCCAATAAATTATTTGTCTTAGCATTATAAAAAGGGGTAGCGAAAGAGATGTCATAAATAAAAGCAGAAAAGACGGTATTTATTGACTTTCAGTCTAATCTAAATATGCAATGTTGATATTGCTAAATTCTTTCTGCAAGTACTTGAAAGTAAAAGTGACGGATTCTGGTTGCTGTATTGCCTGATTACGCAGCATTGGCAAGTTGCATGCTCCGTGTAGCAACAATCGCAATTTCTTCCGAAATAGAGTCTGCCTCGTTAGGTGCTATGCCAAGATCCATCCATTCTTGCGCGGTGATTTCTGCTGCGGTCAGTTCGTTAATTGCAAAATTTGTGAGTAATTTTTCAACAATATTGACGAGCCTTACAAGTAAATACCCAACTTCTGCATCAGCATTTTCTGGCGCATGATGATGGCGTATTACTGCAATGATTTCGGCAGGTAATCCCCAGTGTGCCCCAAGTTTTGCACCGATTTCACCATGATGCATACCCAGCAATTCGTGTTCTATTTTTAACAGTGATGTCGTTGTGGGAGCGGTATTCAATCGTGTATGCAAGGTGTCACTAAGATCTTTGGCAATGAAATTCAATGCGTTATAGCCAATATCATGTAACAATCCTGCAAGGAAAATTTGTTCATCTACCGGACGTTTTTGTGCGGGCATGCGTTTTGCGACGGCACGCATTGCAGAGGCTATCGTTATGCTATGGGTCCACAGATCTGCGGATTTTAATTTTCCTTCTGTTGGCTGAGCAAAAGCTGATAAAGTGGCCATGCCTATAGCTACTGATTTGATTTGTGCGAGTCCCAATCGCATAGCTGCATCATTAATTGACGAAATAATGCCTGGAGAGCCAAATAAAGAAGCATTGGATAAGCCGATGATTCGAGCAGAAATCTGCGGATCCTGTGCAATGAGTTTAAGTAATTGAGCTTCACCCTCGTCCGTATCCAATCTCAAAGCCAGCATTCTTTTTGCAATAACTGGCATAGCAGGTAACGTATCAATGCGTTCAAGTGATTGCTTTAAATCGGCACTATTAACACTATTAAACATGGAGATCCCTTTATAAATACGCTTGTTTCTTCAATCATTCACCTAGGTGTATTTGCATTACCCATAATCTATGCAGAAATAGCAGATGAGTACGCTATACTACTTATCGAAATTCGTGCAAAGCATATAATGTCTAATAAAATCAATTACTAATGTTATTGGCAAGAATGGATACGCATGATTATAGAAGTGCTTCAGTGACGTGCATTAAACAATAAGCGATGTGAAAAGTGATCTTTTTTTAAAATGCTTTTTTAACAAAGCTTACCTTGGGCTCTGACATATGAAAAATAATAGAGTGAACCCAAACTCTTTTATGCAAAAAAAACTACTGACCTTTCTGCCTGCAATACTGGTTGGGGTATGTCTTATTGTTATCGGATGCTATGTTGATTATCTGCGTTTACGCCATCTCGAGCATGAGTCGCGTATTTCAGCATTTGATAAATTAAGTTTATTGCGTGCTACATTGGAGGGAACTATTACCAGCAATGTTCAGTTGGTACAAGGCCTGGTAGCCTCCCTATCCGTTGAACCGGATTTATCTACCGAAAAATTCGTGAAGCTTGCGAAATCACTATTTAACGATCAATCGCAACTTCGCAATATCGGTGCTGCACCCGATTTGGTGATACGTTACATGTATCCGCTTGCGGGTAATGAAGCGGCATTAGGGCTCAATTTTCGCGAACACCCGAAGCAACTTGAAGCGGTGCTTCGTGCCCGTGATAGCGGGAATCTGATATTTGATGGTCCGGTAGATCTGATACAAGGCGGACAGGGGTTTGTCGCACGCATCCCTGTGTTTATAGATAATCAGGAAAGCAAAGAAAAAACGTTTTGGGGCGTCATCTCGGCTGTGATTGATGTAAATCGGCTGTATCGAGTGAGTGGTGTGTTGGAAGCAGCGAAGGAATTCGATATTGCTATCAAAAATACATTCGATCAAAGCGGCAAGGTGTTTTTTGGTGCTGAGCAAGTATTTGATGAGCAACCCATATTGCTCGATATTGCTTTGCCCAAAGGCAGTTGGCAAATGGCTGCCGTACCCAAAGGTGGATGGGCTACTACTGTCAGTAGCGACGACATTTTCTTTCGTTTAGGTTTGATCTTGATCGCAGTAGTAGTCCTGCTGCCTCTTGTTGTAATCGGGAGATTTCAACAAAAAAACCGCGATAGCGAGATCCGCTTGCGCGCATTATTTGACATGTCGCCTGTCGGTATTGCATTAAATGATTATGCAACAGGAAAGTTTCTTGAGGTCAATAATGCATTATCGGTGCCGACAGGTTATTCCCGTGAGGAACTGTTAAATCTAACCTACTGGGACATTACCCCTGATGATTATGCCGTGCAGGAAGTCCGTCAGTTGGAAAGCCTGGAAACGACGGGTTACTTCGGACCCTATCAGAAAGAATATACTCGTAAAAATGGCAATCGTTATCCGGTTCAACTCAATGGCGTATTGATCTACGATGCTTCTGGCAGGAAATTGATTTGGTCGATTGTGGATGATATTACTGAGCGCAAGGCAACTGAGCAAGCGCTGATTGCTGCCAGGCATGAAGCCGAGCGCGCCAATCACGCCAAATCTGAATTTCTTTCCAGCATGAGCCATGAACTTCGTACTCCCATGAATGCAATTCTTGGTTTTAGCCAATTGCTTGAAATGGAGAAACTCAATGACATGCACCTCAAATATGTCAAGGAAATTAAGAATGCCGGCATTCATTTGCTTGCACTCATTGATGAAGTTCTGGATCTGGCAAGAATCGAAGCCGGGCGCATTAATTTGAAACTGGAACCGGTTGAACTTCATCCGCTGATTGAAGAATGTATCAGTCTGGTAAGGAATTTGGCCATTCAACAGGGTGTTACCCTTACTCAAACGGGCCTGTATGATAAGGTACTGTATACGGATCGTATCCGCCTTAAGCAAGTGATTCTTAATTTGATTTCCAATGCGATCAAATATAATCGCAAAAACGGCAAGGTCCATATTGATGCCAAGCAATCCGAAAAGCCGGGTTATTTGAAAGTGTTTGTGACCGATACCGGCATCGGAATTGCTGCTAATAAACTCGCTGAACTTTTTCAACCGTTTAATCGGCTTGACGCAGCAAGAACTGACATTGAAGGTACCGGTATCGGATTGTCCCTGACTCGCCGGATTGTCGAATTAATGGGTGGCACGATTGGCGTACAAAGTGAGCTGGGCATAGGAAGCACTTTTTGGTTCGAGTTACGGGCGAAGGAATTTTCCAGTAGCGATAGCGTACCAATAATTAACCCGGCCAATAGATTAGAATCTGATATAAAAACAAGAGCGAAGCAACAGAGCATTGTGTATATTGAGGACAATGCGGCTAATCTTGAGCTGGTGACCAAGATATTGACTTATCGCCAGCATATCAAACTGCTGTCAGCAGCTACTCCGGAAGCGGGAATTGATCTTATCAAAGTGCATCGTCCGGATCTTATTTTGCTGGATATCAATTTACCGGGAATGAGCGGCTTTGATGTTCTTCAAATACTCAAACAACAACCTGAACTGGCTGATATTCCGGTGATTGCCGTTACATCCCGGGCCATGCCGCATAATATTGCGGAAGGTAAAACTGCCGGTTTTGCCGACTATCTGACCAAGCCATTAAATGTGCAGCAGTTTCTCAGTGTAATTGACCGGTATTTGAGGTAAATGGATGAGCAAGCGTCAAAAAAAGTTTTTTTGAAATAATTGCTGCGGATAAATCGCGCTATCACGTGGTATTGAAGGCAAACATCAGTCGATGTTAGATAACTGTTGAGAGTTGGAATATCAGAGCATGTCGCCTGAAAAAAGAGAGATTCCATCACTAAAATACCTGTTTTATAACCCAACAATATATGAACGAAGTTACATTAAATTTGTTTGAAGAAGCGGAACTGACGCAGACAGGAAGTGAGATGTTATGTGCCGGGGCGAGGGTATTGCGGGGTTTCGCATTGCCCGATGAAACTGCCATCTTTAACGCATTGAATGCGATTACAATTGTGGCACCATTCCGGCATTTGGCGACACCTGGCGGGTTCCGTATGTCAGTGGCAATGACAAATTGCGGTGCTTACGGTTGGGTATCCGATCACAACGGTTACCGCTATGATGCAATCGATCCGGACAGCGCTCAGCCTTGGCCCAATATGCCGGATGTATTTTTACAGTTAGCGCGGCGTGCGGCACTGTGCGCTGGTTTTGAAAATTTTATCCCGACTGCATGCCTGATCAATCGCTATGAGCCGGGAACGCGTCTTTCATTGCATCAAGACAAAAATGAATGTGATTTTGACGCACCGATTGTTTCCGTTTCGTTGGGAATTCCAGCAATTTTTTTATGGGGTGGTCTGCGCCGCGCGGATCGACCGATTCGCGTACCATTACTGCACGGTGATGTGGTGGTATGGGGCGGAGCCGCAAGATTGCATTATCACGGTGTATTGCCGGTTAAACCGGGGTATCATGCGCTGACAGGTTCGTGCCGGATCAATCTGACTTTCCGTAAAGCGATTTAACAGGTCGTTGAAAAACCATCTGCGTTGCTGCTGCCTTTGTTTTTTGTTTGGCTGTTGGGAACCAATTTTTTGATGAAACTTCTGAATAAGGTGAGAATAAAGGTGTTTGTGTTGTGAGAAAATTTTTGTTGCAGGTTGATCCATTCAGTGAAAAACCCAATAGTAACTGGTTTCGCACGATAACGTTATGCGTCAGTTTATGCTTAACCGGTTGTGCTATGGGTCCCGATTATCTTCGTCCGCACATTGATACTGCGGAACGGTTTCGCATCAGCCCAGCAGAAGGACAGTCTATCGCCAATCTTTCCTGGTGGGAATTGCTGCGTGATGAAGAATTGCAGCGGCTTATCAACCGAGCCTTGCACGATAATAAAGATCTTCAGCGGGCCATGGCGAGTGTTGAAGAATTCCAGGCGCGTTCACGCATTGCGTTTATGGATTTTGTACCTAATATGGACATTGACGCTAACGCACCGGTGTTTGGCAAGCTCAGTGGTTTTGGGATTCCCGGATTTCCAACGCCATTCAGTTATTTCGGTCGAACAACATTGAATTGGGAAATCGATATCTGGGGTAGAATTCGTCGTTCCAATCAGGCAGCCCGGGCTGATTTGATGGCACGCGAAGAAAATCGCCGCGCCATCATTCTGGCGCTTATCAGCGCAGTGGCACAGAGTTATTTTGATCTGTTGCAATTTGATGTGCAACGCGATATTGCCTATCGTGCCTTGGCTTCATGGGAAGAATCGGTTGCCATTTCGCGCGCGCAGTTGCAAGGAGGTGTCATTTCCCGTCTGGATCTGGATCAATTCGAGTCAGAACGTGCCAATGCGGCTGCGCGGGTAGCGGAACTTGAGCGTCAAGTCGTACAAAAGGAAAATGAGCTCAGCATACTGTTAGGCAGCAATCCGGTATCGATAGCGCGCGGGCGTTCATTGACAGAACAAGTAGTGCCGCCGGAAGTACCCGCAGGCCTGCCTTCTGAACTGCTGCAGCGGCGCCCCGATATTCTTCAGGCTGAACAAAACCTGGCAGCCGCTACCGCCAGAATAGGCGTGGCTAAAGCGGCGCGGTTTCCGAAATTTTCGATTACCGGTATTCTCGGCGTGGCCAGTCCGGCTTTGTCCAATTTGTTATTATCCGGCAGCGAGTTTGGTGTGGGTGGGCTTGGTTTGGCGGGGCCTTTGCTTAATGCGCAAAGTCTTGGTTTTGAACAGCGCGCCGCGGAAGCGCAAGCAAGACAGGCATTGGCGCAATACGAACAAACTATTCTGGTAGCTTTCAAGGAAGTTGAAGATGCGCTGGTGGCTATTCGCACGGTTGATGATCAATTGCAAGCGCAACGGCAGCAGGTTGAAGCACTGCATTCGGCGTTGCGTGTGGCGGATCTCCGCTATCAAGGCGGCATTACCAGTTATGTCGATGTATTGCTTGCCAAGCGCAACTTATTTGACGCCGAGTTCGCGCTCAGTGCAACGCAACGTTTTCGTCTGGTATCTGTGGTGCAACTTTATAAAGCCTTGGGAGGCGGGTGGATACCGTAATGTCATGGTCATTGCTGGCCGGCGGAAAGCTAATGGCGATAACGTCATACTGAATCAAAATAAACTACCCATAACTATAACTAACAGGAGATTTTATGAACCGGTATCAAGTTGCTGTTATCGTCGGCAGCCTTCGCAAAGATTCATTTAATCACAAACTGGCAAATGCCATTGTGAAGTTGGCACCCCCTGAGTTTTCATTTAAATCTGTGCAGATCGGTGATTTGCCACTTTATAATCAGGATGATGATAACAATCCGTGTGCAGCCGTCAAACGGTTGAAAGCTGAAATTATAGCGTCTCACGGTCTTTTATTCGTTACGCCGGAGTACAATCGTTCAATCCCTGGTGTACTCAAGAATGCCATTGACCATGCGTCGCGGCCTTATGGACAGAGTGTGTGGGCGGGTAAGTCTGCCGGTATATTGGGTGTTTCGGTGGGTGCTATCGGTACGGCGATGGCGCAGCAGCATTTGCGCAATATCCTGGCTTACCTCGATGTGCCTACATTGGGTCAGCCTGAAGTGTTTATCCAGATGAAAGATGGATTATTTGATGCTGATGGAAATATTGGCACGGGTAGCAGGAATTTTCTGCAGAACTGGATGGATCGGTATATTGCATGGATTGATAAGCATGCGTGCTGAGTTGTGCTAACGTGTTTTCTGAAAATTTTCTGTGATCTGAATGGCATGATTAACCAAAAATTCAATTTAACTAAATCGATACGGCATATTGGTATTTTGCTTATTGGCATAAGCGCCGGAATATGCCTGACATCGCTGGCGGGTTGCTCAGGCAAAGCGCCTACGAATGATGCGCCACCGATTCCACAAGTAGAAGTGGTGACCGTGACGGCGCAAACGATCGAAGATGAACCGGAGTTCATCGGCCAAACGGAAGCTTTCCGCCCAGTGGAGATTCGTGCACAAGTCAGCGGTATCATTAAAAAAGTCTTTTTTACCGAGGGCCGCAATATTAAAAAAGGCGACCAGCTTTACCTTATTGATCCGGTGCCATTTAATGCCATTTATCTCAGCACTAGGGCTAAGGTGGCGCAGGCTCAGGCCCGCCTCGATTTGGCCAAACAAGATTTGGCGCGTGTGAAGCCGCTTTTGGAGCAGCAAGCGGTAAGTAAAAAAAATGTCGATGATGCCGAAGCGGAGGTTAGGGGAGCCAAAGCGGCACTGGAAGCGGCACAAAATGATTTGATCAAGGCTAAATTTGATCTGGATAATACCAAGATTACTGCGCCTGTTAACGGTCGCATTGGCCGCAGTCATTTCTATGAGGGCAGACTGATATCTGCACAAGAAACGCTTCTCGCGACGATCGATCAACTTGATCCAATGTATGTCAATGTCAGTGTTCCCGAAAGCTATCTGTTGCGCCGCCGCCGTGAGCTTGCTGAACACAAGATCCAGCGCCCGGATATTTTCCAATTACGCGGGACGATGACTTTCTCGGATGGCAGTATTTATCCGCATGAAGGGGTGCTGGATTTTGCCGATGTTGCAATCCGGCCGGAAACGGGGACTTTGCAAGGGCGTTTTACATTCCCAAATCCGGAAGGCAATCTTTCCCCGGGACAATCATATTTTTATCCGGGTCAATTCGTTAAAATTCGTATCAAAGGCTACACCCGAACCAATGCGATTTTGATCCCGCAACGTGCGGTTCAACAAGGACCGATGGGATCATTCGTATATGTCGTGGATGAGGAAGAAAAAGCGCAAGTTCGCCCGGTTCGCGCCAGCATGTGGCATGGCAAACAATGGCTGATTGAAAGTGGCTTGCAGCCGGGAGAGCGGGTTGTGGTAGAAGGTTTTTTCCGTATTCTGCCCGGTGTTCCAGTACAGGCCATGCCTTCGCAGAAAGAATCGCCGCCTTCATCGTCTTCTGAGCAAGCAGTGGAACAACAACCATGACTCGCTCGCATTTTTTTATTGACCGGCCGATTTTTTCTTCGGTGCTATCGATCATCATTGTGGTCCTGGGACTGGTTTCATTGCTAAAACTTCCTGTTGCGCAGTTTCCTCAAATCACGCCGCCGATGATTCAAATTGAAGCCGATTATCCCGGCGCGAGTGCCGAGGTCGTTGCGGAGGCGGTGGCGCGTCCGATTGAAATACAACTGCCCGGCATCGATAATTTGTTGTATTACGAGTCGACCAGTACCAACGACGGGCACATGACCATGAAGCTCACGTTCGAGATCGGTACCGATATCGATATCGCACAGGTGCAAACGCAAAATCGTCAACGGCTGGCAGAACCACAATTACCTGATGAAGTGATACGCCAAGGTATAACTGTAAAAAAGACGTCACCGGATTTATTGGCGGTGATTGCGCTGAGTTCCACCGATCCCCAGCATGACACGGTATTTCTATCGAATTATACCTTGCTGCGTATCCTGGATAATGTGAAACGCCTGCCCGGAGTCGGCGATGCAGTTGTGTTCGGAGGACAAAATTATTCCATGCGATTGGTGCTCGATCCGGTACGCATGGCACAACTTAATCTGACGCCAACGGAAATTGCCGCCGTGGTGCGCGAACAGAATCGCGATTTTCCGGCAGGCCGGATCGGCCGCGAACCGACTTCCGAGAAAACTGAATTGACGATTCCCGTTATCACGCGCGGGCGCATGAGCGAAGTCAAAGAATTTGAAGACATGATCGTTCGCGCTTATCCCGATGGATCCATGGTGCGCCTGCGTGATGTGGCTCGCGTTGAATTGGGAGCGCAATCGTATGATTTGCAAGGCCGCTGGAATGGCAAACCCAATACTTTCATTTTGACCTTTCTTTCACCGGGGGCCAATGCCCTCGATACGGTTAAACGCGTCAAAGAAGAGATGGAAGGCTTGGCTAAAAGCTTTCCTGCCGGCGTTTCTTATGACATTCCCTACGATACCACCCAATTCATCGAAGTTTCCATCAAGGAAGTGGTCAAAACGCTGGGTGAAGCATTACTTTTGGTAATCTTGGTGGTGTTTGTATTTTTGCAAAGCTGGCGCGCCACATTGATTCCAGCCCTGGCAGCGCCAATATCTTTGATTGGCACACTGGCGGGGATGGATGCACTGGGTTTCTCCATCAATACGTTGACGTTGTTCGGTATGGTATTGGCCATCGGTATCGTGGTCGATGATGCCATTGTTGTCGTGGAAAATGTTGAAAGGCATATTACCAAAGGCGGATTGTCACCGCGTGATGCCGCTAAGAAAGCCATGGATGAAGTCACGGGTCCTGTCATTGCGATTGTTTTGGTGTTGGCAGCCGTTTTTTTGCCGGTTGGTTTTCTAGGCGGAATCACCGGTCAGTTATATAAGCAATTTGCGATCACAATCGCGTTGTCTGTTGCCATTTCAGGATTTGTCGCACTCACGCTTAGCCCGGCTTTATGTGCGTTGATACTCAAACCCGGTCATGGAAATCCCAATCGGTTCTGGCAAATGTTCAATCGATCATTCGGTTGGCTGGAAAATCGCTATGTCGGAATAGTCGGTGTTGTGCTCAAACGGTCTTTGCTGACGATAACAATCTTCGTCATTTTGATCATGACCGTTATCGGTTTATTCAAAACGATCCCAGGAAGCTTTCTGCCGGAAGAAGATCAAGGCTATTTTATTACCGTGGTGCAATTGCCCGATGGCGCTTCTTTAGCACGTACCATTGAAGTTCTGGAAAAAATTGAAAGCTATTTTCTATCGGTTTCAGCCGTTCATTCAACCGATGCTTTAGCCGGTCAAAATTTTGTGTTCGGCACGCGGGGTGCGAACCAAGCCACCATGTTCGTTCCATTGCAGCATTGGGATGAAAGGCCGGGTGCTGAGCAGAATGTGCAAAGCTTGATCGGTGAGGCTTTTCAGGAATTCGCCAAAATTCCGGAAGCATTGATCCTGGCTTTCAATGCGCCCACTATCAGTGGGTTGGGAACAACCGGAGGGTTTACCGCACAACTGCAAGATCCTGGTGGTGGCGATTTTGCACAGTTTGCAGCCGTAGCACAGGAATTCGTCGGTAAAGCTACCGAACATCCGGCGATTGCGTTCGCTAATACTAATTTTCGCATCAGCGCTCCTAGGTTGTATGCTACGGTAGACCGCGAGCGGGCGAAAGCATTGGGTGTTCCGATTTCGGAAGTGTTCGATACCATGCAGGCGTATTTCGGCAATCTATATGTCAACGATTTCGTCAAATTTGGCCGCATTTATCGCGTGCAGACCGAAGCTTTACCCGAATACCGTTCAAATCCGGACGATATCAGCAAAATTTATATCCGTGCACGAAGTGGCGGGACACAAACCATGATTCCACTGGATTCCGTAGTTACCACGGAATTCAACAGCGGTCCCGATCCGGTCACGCATTTCAATGGCTTTAATTCCGCTTTGATCATGGGTAGTGCTGCGCCTGGTTACAGTTCCGGGCAATCATTGGAAGCATTGCAACAAATAGCCGACGAAATCTTAACGCCGCGTGGTTATACCATCGACTGGAGCGGCATATCGTTACAAGAACGCAAAGCAAGCGGACAATCCATTTATGTATTTGCTTTTGCGTTACTCATGGTATTCCTGGTGTTAGCGGCATTGTATGAAAGTTGGTCGATTCCGTTTGCAGTTATTCTTGCTATACCTTTCGGCGTACTCGGTGCATTATTGGCGATTTGGACGCGCGATTTGACCAATGATATTTACTTCCAGATCGGCTTGGTGACGCTTATCGGACTGGCCGCAAAGAACGCTATTTTGATCGTCGAATTTGCCAATCAGCGGCACGCGGCAGGTCTATCCTTGACCGAAGCTGCACTGGAAGCCGCAAGATTGAGATTCCGGCCGATTATCATGACATCCATGGCTTTCATTTTGGGAGTTTTGCCACTTGTGATTGCAACCGGCGCAGGTGCTGCAAGCCGTAATTCAATCGGTACCGGGGTTTTTGGTGGTATGTTAGCGGCAACTTTTTTGGCGATATTCTTTGTACCGTTGTTTTTTGTTGTTATTGGCAAAATGAATCGCAAAAATAACGATGCTAAAAATTCCAAGGATTTACACAATGAACCAGAGCCGGTAAAAACACAGGAAATAATCGTTGATAAGGATCAGACATAGTGTGGTAGATCATCCGCGAGCTGAATGAAACTTGTCAGGATTTTCGCAGACTTATTAAGGTAGGCTCGGTTGTATCTCAACAGTTGTTGCATTTCATTTAGTTCGCCGAGTTGCAAGTAATAATCTTTTGAATAGTCATGAAAAGGAGCGCATCATGAGCGATAAAAAGAAACTCACCACCAATGCCGGTTGTCCGGTTGCCCACAATCAGAATGTCATGAGCGCCGGACCGCATGGCCCGCAACTGTTACAGGATGTCTGGTTCCTGGAGAAGTTGGCGCATTTCGATCGTGAAGTGATTCCTGAGCGGCGCATGCACGCGAAAGGCTCTGGTGCTTACGGTACCTTCACGGTCACGCAGGATATTACCGAATTTAGCCGTGCCAAGATTTTCTCAGTTATTGGTAAGAAAACCGATTTGTTTGCGCGCTTCACTACGGTGGCCGGAGAGCGTGGCGCGGCTGATGCAGAACGCGACATTCGCGGTTTTGCCGTGAAATTCTATACCGATGAAGGCAATTGGGATTTGGTTGGCAATAACACGCCGGTATTCTTCCTGCGCGATCCGCTGAAATTTCCCGATCTCAATCATGCCGTGAAACGCGATCCGCGCACCAATATGCGCAGTGCGAAAAACAACTGGGATTTCTGGACCTCGCTGCCGGAAGCTTTGCATCAAATCACCATCGTCATGAGCGATCGCGGCATTCCTGCTACCTATCGCCATATGCACGGTTTCGGCAGCCACACATTCAGCTTGATCAATGCCAAAAATGAGCGCCACTGGGTCAAGTTTCACCTGAAGTCGCAGCAAGGCATCCGCAATTTAACCGATGCGGAAGCCGAAGCGTTGATTGGCAAGGATCGTGAGAGCCATCAACGCGATTTGTACGAGAGCCTGGAAAAGGGCGACTTCCCGAAGTGGATGCTGTGCGTGCAGATCATGAGCGAAGCGGAAGCAGCCAGCGCTCCTTTCAATCTGTTTGATCTGACTAAAATCTGGCCGCATAAAAAATATCCCTTGCGCGAAGTCGGTGTGATGGAATTGAACCGTAATCCGGAAAATTTCTTTGCCGAAGTCGAGCAGTCCGCGTTCAATCCCGCCAATATCGTGCCGGGAATCGGTTTTTCCCCGGATAAGATGTTGCAGGGGCGGCTGTTTGCATACGGCGATGCGCAGCGCTATCGCTTAGGTGTGAACCACCATCTCATTCCCGTGAATGCGCCACGCTGCCCCGTGCATAGCTACCACCGCGATGGCGCGATGCGGGTCGATGGTAATTTCGGCGGTACGCTTGGTTACGAACCAAATAGCATGGGCGAATGGCAAGAACAGCCGGAATTTGCAGAACCGCCACTCAGATTAGATGGCGCGGCCGATCACTGGAATCACCGCGAAGACACCGATTATTATTCCCAGCCCGGCGCTTTGTTCCGCTTGATGACACCGGCGCAGCAACAGATCCTGTTCGACAATACCGCGCGCTCGCTAAACGGTGTGCCGAAGGAGATCCAGATCCGCCATATCAGCCATTGCTTGAAAGCCGATCCGGCTTATGGCGCAGGTGTTGCCAAGGCACTGGATATTGCGTTGCACGAAGTTTCGCACTAGCAAATTTGTTGGTTTTCTTAATTTCCACTCTGAATAGTGGAAATTTAATTACGTTAGGGTTTAGTTTGTCCCAATCAGTTGTGTAAAAGGATATACCCATTTTTATTGAATTGCGAAATTTCATAGAGTAGGATCAAGAGGTTTGTGGCGGTACTTTTATCCATTCAACTGAGCACTCCCTAACTTTAGGATAATATCCTTCAGGATTACGGCAAAAATACCAATAGTTGCTTTTTTGCACGGCGACAGGTGGGCGCGGAGCGGGATTTTGTTGAATATAAGTGGGTGTTTGTGGAGCAAGAACCATCGGTGATGCCAATACCGGTGAGGTTATGACCCCTGCAGGATAGCCTCCTAATGGGTAATATCCGCCAAACCGACGATAAGGGCCAAAAGCATAATTGTTATAAAAACCGACACCCCCCCAATTACTATAAAAACCGAAGCTGTTATAAGGTGAGAAACCCCAACCCCATCCTGGGCCGAATCCCCAACCCGGACCCCAGCCCCATCCAGGGCCAAATCCCCACCCTAAACCAAGACCTAACCCCAAGCCTAAACCAAATCCATCTAAGTGGTGATGGTGTCCATGGTGATGCCCCCCATCATTATGATGATGACCTGAAGCATCATTGTTGACAACATTCTGATCGGTTTGAACATTGTTTTGAATGTTAATATCTTGAGCTGATGCTCCGCTTTGAGCAACACCATCTGTTTGTGTTGGTTGAACAGCCCCTGCCGAATCAGTGGTATCGGCTGCTTGATTATCTTGGTTATCGGTGTTTTGCGCAGAAGTATCCGTTTGAGTAATTTCACTATCTTGTGCCGATGTGGCTTCAGGCGGTTGATTATCTGAGGCTGTTAAACTATCTCCAGTTGGATCTTGCGTAACTTTTTCGTGTAGTGGAGATTCAGCGCTAGGATCAGGGTTATTATCGGTGAATCCAGAATCGTTAGGTTGGCTTATTTCACCGGTTTGATTCATGTCATCCGCGAAATCAATATCATTTTGTTGATCTAGTACATCACCTGAGAAGGATGTGTCATTTGAATTGAAATCACTAGGATTGTAATCGCCACCTAAATCACTACCTTGATCATAATGATCAGCCGCATCAAAGCCACCACCGTCATAATAGCTGCCATCGAAGCCACCTGCATCATCGTAATAACCACCACCGTCGAAGCCTCCACCATCAAAACCTCCACCGTCGAAGCTTCCTCCATCAAAGCCTCCTCCATCAAAGCCCCCTCCGTCGAAGCCACCGCCATCTCCACCATCTTGAGCCCCAACTTGATTAACCAAGAAGAGTCCGCATATTGCGATTGCTATGCTTGTTAATTTAAACTTTTTCATGATTACCCTCTATCTGCAATCTGTTAGATATTTATTGTCATCATATCGACAAGAATCTGAACAAATACTGAATGGGGAATAGTTTTGCGCCAATAATCATTCATTCGAGTATATCAATCGACAGGTTTATAATTCGTCGATATTTTTGTTCTTGCGTTTAAATATAAATTGCTATTGTTAATGATAGCTAAATCGATCTTCTATAAAGTGCTTGTCAACCAATAGAAACATTATCTATGGATTTGTTCAAACCCATTGCAAAATTCTCAGGTAACGTGTTTGCATTTTTAATAAATTGTTCGCATGAACTCAGTAAAATCATACTCATTGGAGGTTGTTGCCTCATCTAAATTCACACGACCTAAAAGGGAAGATTATCCTTTTTGTGCAACTAATCTTCGCTGCTATCGATACCATTACCGCCCACTGCGGCTCATAATTCCCTTGAGGGTAGAACAAGCACAAGCCGGGTAGTTTATTTCTTTTGGTAATTCGATGGTGCCATACCCACATAACGGCGAAACAAGCGATAAAAGCTGGATGTATCAGTAAATCCGCTTAATTGAGCGACATCCGTAATCGTTATTTTAGGATTACGAAGAAATTCCTTGGCTTGCGTGATACGGTGTTGAATGAGAAATTCGCGAAAAGTCATGTTATGTTCACTGTGAAAAATTCTACTAAAAGTAAAAACACTCATGCCGCAAATTGATGCCACTTCTCTCTCAGTAATTTTTTTGTGGAAATGTCTTTCCACGTGGTTGATTGCTAAAGTTGTACGTTTTGACGTCAGCGGTTTTGAGAAGAAATGAAATTCTTGAGGAATTTGGTAAGACCTGAGGAGATTAATTCGTGCTTTGGAATGACCGGGTTTGAATAAAGTAGAAAGTTGAATGATTTCATCAAGTATAAATTCGCATGTGAGTGGCTTGACGAGATAATTTCTGACACCCGTTCTAAATGCCCAAACTGCAAGATTTTCGCTGTGCTGAAGCGTCAGCATGATGACCGGAATATTGGAATGATTGAATCGAATCTGTCTGAGTAATTGTAAGTCCGCCAAATCAGGAAAGTCATAATCGAAACAAATGAGATTTGGCTGATTGGCTGCAATTATACCTGCGACATGATTTTTATCGGTGGCCTCACGCATTGTATGAATTGTAATTTTTTTATTTTTATCGGCATCAATTCGCTGCGCATTTTCCCTATTTTTACATAGCGCTATCCATATTATCTTGGTATTCCGGTCATTCACTTCACAGTACTCCCGTGATTGTAACTACTTGAAATACTATTCAATCATTTATTGCTGATATAACAATTATGTTTCTAAGATAGGCAAAAACCAATAACTGATTAAATATAAAAAAGTATTCCACTAAAAAGGTGGAATCAATGAGCATGCTCGCCAGGTGGCGGCATGATTTCTCCTTCCTGGTTGAGTTGTGTCAGTTGCGACGTTAAGGCACCGATATTTTGCCAGCCAAATCCTTCAAACTGGGCAACCCAACGGGCGCGTAAGTATCCGAAACGATCGGTTATAAATTCCATGTGACCGGGAAACATGCCTTTACCCGATAGATCCGGGACGGTCCGGACGCGCCGGTACAACCAGTAGCTGTCTTTAATTTCAGACCAACCTTCAGTAACGACCGGAAAGGGAACGATGCTCATCACTTGCTGCAGTTCTTCTGCGCTCAGGGCATGATTAGGTACAGCTAGAATTTCAGTATCGAGGGCCTTGATTTTGTCATAGACGGCGGCTAATTGAAAAAAACGTTCTTTGGAGCGTGGCCATGAAAATAACACCAGCAGGACATTTTTTTGTAGACGGAAGTCTTTTAAATTGCCGCTGGAGCCGTCGGTTGCTGCATAGTTAAACACTGGGGATGCAATGGCAGGCATTTCAGGAACAATCATGCTGCCAAGCAAGCGTGCGTCAAAACCGCGCGATAGTGCGTGGAGAAAGTTAATGAGATCCCAACGATCTTCTTCAGACAACATTGCAGAAAAACCTGGCATAGTGGTGCCTGAAATGCCGTGAGATAACCAGTGAAAAACATTGCCAACGGTGTATTTTGCTGTATGCGGTTCGGTTAATAAGTCAGTTGGATCTTTCGTGTCGGGATCGGGAATTACTCCTGTACCTTTACCTTGCGGGCCATGACAATTGACACATTGCGCGGTAAACAATTGCAGACCGTTGGATATGGACACAGCGTCGAACGGCACAGTGGGTTTCAAATAAGTTTCAGGGTATGCCTCAATGGCTAATGGTGGCAACGCTATAGCCATTGAGCTTATGCTCAGCATGACTGGAACAAGAATTTTTTTCATTTTGTTCCAGTTGTTTCTTATTCCTAACCAAATCGTACTGAGCGCAATAACAAACAGTGCAGCGCCTAACCAAACCATTTGCTGAACATTGGGTTGTTCCCAAGTGGCATCAATCGAAAAACGAAACGGATAAGGCCAGTTTTCGATCATAGTATGTTTGGCGGGCAGGGTGTTGGCTAATATCGTTGCAATGAATACCAGCAACAATGCAAGATAAAATTCTATGCCGACCCATTTTTTTAAGTGGCTAGCCGTTTCATATTGCTGACAAGCTGCTTGCGAAAACCGCGGAAGCCATTTAAATCGCACCTGAGATGCAATGATTAAAATGACTGACAAAATGATTAATTTGGTGATCAATAACCAGCCATAAGTGCTGGAAACCAGCGTATGGTAAAAAGTTTCAACCAGCCGGTCGGTTACAATCAATCCCGTGACGGCCAAAAGTATCATTGCAGGCAATGCGATTGTTGAAAACAGCTTCAGATAGGCAGCGTGCGAATTAGTCGTATTGTCTGAGCCTTTGCTGTTGCTGACAATAATGTACAAAAAAGCCGGTAATGCACCAAACCACACGCCAGCCAATAAGATATGCAACGCATAAGGAGCTACTGCAATAAACGACATTTCATCGGCGCTGGAGTGACTCATCAAAGTGCCTGCTATCAACGGAAGCGAAGCAAGAAGTGCACATAGAAAATAATGCCATCGTTTGCGACTTACGCGCCGCATCGTCAGTACTGCGATCAATAACAGGACTGCCAACACAATGCGTGCAAGCAAAATATGTCCTATTTGAGTTTGTTGAATAATTTCTATCCACTCTCCCGGGTTCCAGGCATTGCTTGCTATACCCGTGGCTTCACCTGTGGTGGTAGCTAAAACACCGAATAGCCCAAGCAGCACAAGGCCTGCCAGCCAGGGCAAATATCGTTCCATCCGAATAACCCAGGAAGCTTGGAATAAAGCATTGTGTTGCCCAATCAGAGCAAGAAAAAAACAGCTTCCGAAAAGGATTAAGTTGGCGGCCAGTTGTGACCCCCGTGTCAATGCAGCAATGATTTCAATCATGGTTTTGTGATAAAGAGGTTTGGATTATTTTGATAAACATAGTGCAGCAAATTGCTGTAGATGGTTACTTGCTAATAGTCAATCTGAAAATTTCAAGATCCAATAAAAATTGATGTGTTATTTTACCTTGAGTTATGGGATATTCAAATTTGCTTGCCCAGAGGCGTTACACCCACAATATGGTATTGCGATAAGGAGGAAAAATGAAAAGAGTACTGATTACCGGCGCCAATCGTGGCATAGGACTTGAATTTGTACGACAGTACGCCAATGAAGGATGGCAAGTTTTTGCCTGTTGCCGCAATCCCGTTGCAGCGGAAGCATTGAATCGTTTAGCAAGCGAGTATCCTGATCAAATCAATATCCATAAATTAGATGTCGCAGATCATGCGCAGATCGAACAATTGGCGCAAGAACTTTCGGTGCACGCGATAGATTTACTGATTAACAATGCCGGTGTTTATCCGCCAGATCGGGGCGATCAGTTTGGTGCCACTGATTACGCCGCTTGGAATTATGCCCTTGCTGTCAATACCATGGCACCGCTTAAAATGACAGAAGCTTTTATCCTGCACATTGCTAGAAGTGAACTTAAAACCCTTATCACCATTACCAGCAAAATGGGCAGCATTGCCGATAATCGCGGCGGCGGGAGCTATATTTATCGTTCCAGTAAAGCGGCGGTTAATAGTGTGATGAAAAGTCTGTCGATTGATCTGAATGCAAGACAAATTACTGCAGTGTTGTTGCACCCAGGGTGGGTGAGGACCGATATGGGCGGCCCCAACGGATTGATTTCGGCCCAGCAGAGTGTGACTGGCATGCGGAGAGTTATTGATGATTTGAGATTTGAAGATTCCGGCAAATTTTTTGCATTTGATGGACAAGAAGTGCCTTGGTAGATACTGATCGAATGATTAGCTGCCATCAATTACGTATTGATTTTCTACTGGATGAAACGAAATGAAGTTGTTATTAGCGTTCAATTTGTATTAGCCCCGACGGCCTGTTGAAAAACTTCCTAATAGTACTTTGAGTTGCTAATAAAATCGAAGCGTCACTTCGACCGCCGATAACGTTCAAGGCAAAGGCAGGTCGCGCAAGCCCAATGAATTCGGTGTTAAAGCTTGCATCGTTGCTACGCAAAAGGAACCATATATCAACATGGCTGCGTGAATTTTGCAGAAACGACAAACTGACCATTGGAAATCCGCTTTTACCAATAATCTGAATTGTTTTTTGGCAACGTATAGAGGGAACGAGGGAATTAAATATGAGGATTAAACAATCTGATCTTAAGTTATTGATAGATTATCTTTATTTTTATTGTAATTTATTTCATCGTTCTTCGGAGCGAGGTTTTTTTCGATCAAAACTCAAGTGGATCCACATCCAAGATCCAACGAATCTTATGACTTTGCAAGGCGTTAATTTGCACGTACCAATGACTAAGAAATGCTTGCAATTGTTTGCGTGAGGCTGATTGTACAAGCAAGTGAGCACGTTCTAGGCCTTTCAAGCGTGGCATTTGCGCGGGGACGGGATCAAATAGCGTGACGGCTTCTGGGGGTTTTACAAGTTTGGCTGCTTGGGTTAGAAAATCTAATGCAAGTTGTCGGTTATGCGCTTCAGCGCATAATAGTGCTTGATATGCGTAGGGCGGAAAAGCGGCAATTTTTCTTTCAGCCAAAAGATTTTGTGCCCATCCATCATAATCGTGTGCTTGCAAGGCTCGGTATAAAGGATGATCAGGAAATTCTGTCTGTATGAGTACGTGGCCACTGACATTGGCGCGTCCGGCGCGTCCGGAGACTTGTATCAATTGTGCAAACAGGCGCTCAGTGGCACGAAAATCGGTACTGTACAGAGAATTGTCGGCATTAAGGATAGCCACCACTGACAAATTAGGAAAATCATGACCTTTGGCCAGTAATTGCGTGCCAACTAAGATATCCACTTGTTGTTCATGGACAGCATGCAGAATTTCCTGCCAAGCATTTTTATGACGTGTGCTGTCACGGTCGATACGTAAAATTCTTGCGGTTGGGAGATAGCGCGCTAAAGACTCTTCCACACGTTGTGTGCCTTGTCCGAAAGGTGCGATGTCTTGATTGCCACAGTGTAAGCAAGCTCGTGGAAATTGTCCTTCATAGCCACAGTGGTGGCAACATAATTTTTTAGCACGTAAATGAACCACAAGGCGACTGGAGCAACGTTGGCAGATTGCCGTCCATCCGCACGATTTGCACAACAGCACCGGGGCGTAGCCACGCCGGTTAATAAACACAAGGCTTTGGTGTTTTTCAACCAGACAGTGTTGTATGGCCTTGATGAGAGGTTCGGACAATCCCTCCGGAGTTTTATGGCGGCGCACATCAATGCACTGAACCGTCGGCAATGCAGCATTTTTTATGGCGCGCGACTGCAATCGTACACTGCGGTAGCGGCCGCTGAGCGCATTGTGGTAACTTTCCAGTGATGGCGTTGCTGAACCTAATATCACTGGAATATTCATCTGTCTGGCGCGAAAAATAGCGAGATCGCGTGCAGAATAACGCAGTCCATCCTGTTGCTTGAATGAGCTATCGTGTTCTTCATCAACAATGATTAATCCAAGGTCGGGTAGCGGTGTAAAAACTGCAAGGCGGGTGCCCAAGATAATTCGTGCTTCGCCGCGATGTGCTTGTAACCAACTTGCCAGTCTTTCGGTATCGTTGAGTCCGCTATGCAAGCTTACCATGGGAATAGTAGGAAAACGCGTACGGAAAATGCTCTCCAATTGAGGCGTTAAGCTAATTTCAGGTACGAGTATTAATGCTTGTTTGTTACAAGCTAGGGCTGCAGCAATCACATTGAGATAAACCTCAGTTTTGCCGCTACCGGTAATGCCTTGCAGCAACCAAGTGTTAAATTGCTTGAGATGCGTCGTGATAGTGTTGACAGCCGCCTCTTGCTCGATTGTTAGTATGGGCGTTTTGATCGTTTTTTGGAGTGCGGTATCAACTGACATGGAAGTTGCCATAGGGGTTGCTGATATCCATCCCAATTGTAGCCACTGAAGCACTAATTTATGGGCACGTGGTGAGATTTGTTTGATTTGAGCACTGGTTAATGGTGCTATTTGCTGAAAGTTGGTCAGCAACTGACGGGCTATACGTTGACGTGCAGGAATGCTCGATAAATCAAGTTGTTTCCCGATTTCGGTAAGATCGTATTGATGGTTATTAATGGATTGTTTCAGTTTGACCGGATTATTGTTACGTAATTTGGTAGGTAAGCTATTCAAGATCACCATACCGACTGGGTAATGATAGTACTGACTGCAGAATCTGAATAACTGGAGTAGTGCAGGCGGTAGAGGATTTATTTCTCGATCAATGGAATAAACCGCTTTCAGTTTTTCGGTCGCGATTTGTGTGTCAGTAGTTACCGCGATAATGACGCCGGTCACTCGTTTTTTTCCAAAGGGTACATAAACCCGAGAACCGATATCGTTTTCAGTGGCATCGTCTGCCTGATAATCAAACAGTGTGTCGACCGGGATATTAAGCGCGACACGGATAATCGGCATAGATCAATGAATGAAAGATGGATCGAATCCTGCTCAACATTAACAGGAGTTACTTACCGGAAATTGAATTTTCTCCGATAAGTAACTTTTAACAACGAGAAGCTTGTGCTACTTTGAAACACGATAAACAGTGACAGATTCTTCACCTTGTTTGTCCAATTTGGCGGTATTTCCATCAGCGTTAATTGAAAAGCCAATACTACCGTCCACATCAGAAAAACCGGCGCATCCATTGGTATTATAGGTATAGCTTGACAGATTCAATTTTCCAGTGCCCTTGTCATAGCTATAGGATGCAAATTCAATACCTGGCTTGCTGCATTTTGCTTGATCTTCACGTTGTGTTGCACCATTAGGATCTACCATCATGAATTTGCCATTTGGAAAGAAAACCAATGTTTGTGTATTAATAGCATCGCTATCATACGCCCACGCACCGACGATGCCATTGGCGTCATTGTCAATTTTTGAGTAACGAGTTTCTTTGACTTCCTTTTCAGCAACTTCATTTTCATTACTTAATTGGATCGGTTTGGCAATGTGAAATAATTCACCAAACACACTGGTTTTTTCGCGTTCTCTTTGCACCGTGACAATATCGGAATTGATTAATTCATAGCCATCTGTTCGCACGCGCCGGGTCGGTCCAGGATTGGAGAGGCCAGCTTTAAGATTGGTGTCTACATTTGGCGTTCCCACTAATTTAAATCCGCGATTATCAAAATCGGCAGCATTGGCGACACCGTATTCAACACCGGCTTGAAACACAGTTTTACCTCCACAAACACGGTTTTCATCACAGGAATCGTCTGGTCTTGCTTCGCCGTACAAATATTCACCGCTGCTGTCAGCAGCCACTCGCAGCACACTGGCTGTTTGGTTGGAATAATTGACCCAAATCTGCGCACTGAGTAACGCTACTCCTTGGGAAAGAAAATGTGTGCGGGCTTCTTCCTGTGTTCTGACGTTCCCTTCGATACCGCTAGTTTCCATTATGGATTTTAAATTTGCGGATTCGGCGAATGTTTCCGGATTGCTATCTAGATTGATAGTTCCTTTAACTGCAGCAGCTGTTTCATTCGAAATGGAAATGCCGTTTGTTAGATCACTGTCAGAATCCAAAGATTGCAGTAAGATCAGTAAATTTTGCAGCTTATTATCGCTGTCTCCAGCCAGTTCAATAGGTGTCACAATTTGCGAACCCTGAATATTGCCAAGTGTCAAACCTCCTAATTTGAATTCGATTTTGTCGCCATGATTAAAATTGAATTCACCTTTTTCATTGGTTACTCCGTTTTTTCCGGAAGATGCTGCGTAGGAAACACCGGAAACAGGAGAATCAACTAGAATGCCAGTAGCGGGACCAGTGAGCATAGTTTTTTTAGTCGTAACTGCTGAAGAAGTCGATGGCGATGTATCAACATTTTTCTCACCGCTGCTGTCGCATGCAGATAAACTTACAATGAATACAGCGGGTAATAGATGTATCCATGAATTTTTTTTAAACTGATATGTAGATTTCATTACGATGCTCGCTTTTTTATTAATTAAGTAATTCAATTTGTTACAATTATAATTAAGATGTCTATGTATACCACAAGGAAATTCATATTTTACTACCAAGATTGCTATTATAACCAAGCAATTGATTTTTCGTTTTTATACAACTATGGGTTTTAAATTTTTGGCTTTTCGTGTATTTTTGCCGCTAATTTTTTCTTGGGAGATATAAGGTATTGATATGTCAAATATGGCTGAGATCTCACAACTGACAGAGATGTCAGTACAACTCCCCGTTGACTGGTACCTAGATCCAAAAATTCTTGAAATTGAAAAACGTATCCTGTTCGAACAAGGACCGGGTTATGTGGGTCACGAAGCGATGGTACCAAATGTTGGAGATTATTATGTACCGGAATGGATGGATAATGCCAAAGTGCTGGTACGTAATAAACAAGGTATTGAATTGCTTTCCAATGTTTGCCGTCATCGGCAAGCGCTGTTATTGAAAGGAAGAAGTAATACAAAAAATATTGTATGCCCGATTCATCGTTGGACTTATGCACTCGATGGCAAATTGCTGGGTGCGCCACATTTTAATCAGAATCCTTGTCTAAATCTTGCTAAAACTTCGTTGCAAAGTTGGAATGGTTTGTTATTTGCCGGTAAACGCAAGGTTTCCCACGATTTGACGAACTTGAGTGCGCACATGCTAAAGAATTTTGATTTCACAGGTTACCTGCTAGATCGTGTGCAGATTGATCACTACCCGTGCAACTGGAAAACGTTTATTGAAGTTTATCTGGAAGATTACCATGTCGATCCGTTCCACCCGGGTTTGGGGCATTTCGTCAATATTGAAAAACTCGATTGGGAATTTGGCGATTGGTATAGTGCACAAACTGTAGCGATTGATAATGCACGCTTGCAGAAACCCGGGAGTCAAATATACGCTAAATGGCAAGAGCAAGTGCTGCAACAAACCCAAGGTACAATGCCATCATACGGAGCAATATGGTTGTTATATTTTCCCAATATCATGCTTGAATGGTATCCCTATACTTTAGTTATCAGCACGATATTACCGACGGGGGTTGAGAGTTGTGCAAATGTCGTTGAATTTTACTATCCGGAAGAAATTGTATTGTTTGAACGGGATTTAGTAGAAGCAGAGCAAGCTGCTTACCGGGAGACAGCACGCGAGGATGAGGAAATTTGTCAATTAATGACCGCTGGTCGCCGGGCTTTGTATACCCAGGGCATCAGTGAAACAGGGCCCTATCAAATGCCATTGGAAGCCGGAATGAAGCATTTTCATCAATTCCTGCGCCGCGAAATAAGCGGTTATCTCTGATAGCCATTCAATCTTAATTAATGCAGGAATACAGATAATGCGTTCGATGTGGATGCTGGTAGCGGCATTTATGTTTGCTTGTATGGGAGTGCTTGTTAAGCTCAGTGCTGCCCATTTTTCTAGTACCGAGTTGGTATTTTATCGTTCGTTATTTGGTGTTTGGATCACCTATCTGATCCTTCGCTATTACCGCTTATCAGTGCGCACACAACATTGGCGTATTCACTGCTGGCGTGGTATTACTGGTTTAATCAGCTTGCTGATGTTTTTTTATTGTCTTACACAATTGCCTTTGGCTACGGCTGTTTCGCTGAATTATACATGGCCGCTTTTTGTAACGTTATTTTCTATATTAATTCTTAAAGAACATATTCATTGGTCATTAGTTTGTACGATTGCGCTCGGTTTTGTCGGGGTTCTTCTTCTGTTACGCCCAACTTTGCCAGACGATCATTGGATAGCGAGTATGATAGGTGTGGCTTCTGGTTTTTTTGCAGCAATTGCTTACATTAACGTTAAGCAATTGGGTAATTTAGGTGAATCAGAATGGCATGTAGTGTTTTATTTTACTTTGATTAGTACATTGATCACCGGAGTATGGTTGTTGTTTACAACATTTAGCCCCGTTACATCATATGGTTTATTTTTACTGCTGAGTATTGGTATGACAGCAACACTGGCACAGTTAGCCATGACACGAGCTTATCATCAGGGTGTCACCCTAATAGTAACCGCGCTTGGCTATAGCACGGTACTGTTTTCAAGTCTTTTGGGTATTCTACTATGGGATGAGGTATTATCGCCCATTGCGTGGCTCGGTATGAGTTTGATTATACTGGGTGGATCGATAAGTGGTGTTTTAAGCTTTAAACAGATTTCTGCTAATACATAAAAAGAATTTGGTAGCTTTTAAGCTTGTAGCATAATTTGCTTCATTCAACTGAGTTGTTTATGATGAATTTGACTTGTTATTCTTTGAGGTGAAACCATGATTACTATCCAGAAAAAAGACAATTTAATTATTGTCGCCGTCATTGGTGAATTTACATTAACCGACTATAAAGAATTTGAGCAGCAAGTGCTTTATCAATCTCACTGTGATGGTAAAGTAAATCTTTTATTCGATTGGCGTGATATGCTTGACTACACGGTTGACGTTGCATGGGAAGAGATAAAGTTCATGCGCCAGCATGGCAATGAATTTAATAAAGTTGCTGTCGTTACAGATGATGAATGGCAGACCTGGGGCACCTGGGTTTTTAATCTTTTTGTCAATGCAAATGTATCAGTTTTCAACAACTATGAAGAAGCCGAAGAATGGGCTTCGGATACGGTAAGTAGCGAATAGTAGATGGTTATTATCTTAATCAATTGCTGGTATATCTTACGAGCAGTTTGTTTCGCGGTATCGTAAATTCAATAACTTATAAAACCTATCAAGAAAACACATGGATGAATTTGTATTAGCCAGAGTATTGCATGTGCTAGGTGTAGTACTTTGGATTGGGGGAGTTGCCATGGTTACTACTGTGCTATTGCCTACTTTAGCACGTATGCAATCGACGGCGGAAGCAATGGCTTTTTTTGGGCAATTCAGATGCCGATTCGCCGCACAAGCAAGATTTTCCACGCTATTGGTTGGTATAACCGGGTTTTACATGATTTATGTATTGGACGCTTGGCAGCGTTTTACACAATGGCAATACTGGTGGATGCATGCCATGGTGCTCATGTGGTTGTTGTTTAGCGCCATGTTATTTATTGTTGAACCACGTGATAGGCGCCGGCAAGCAACTGATGCTTCTAAACAGAAGCATATTTCCCCGGAAGTATTTATTAGAATTCAACGCAAGCACCTGATGTTATTAGTGTTAAGCTTAATTACAATTGCTGGTGCTATAGCAGGCAGCCATGGTTGGCTGATCGCTTAGGGTTAGTTATGAGTTACGTGTTGCTAAAAATGATTCACGTCACTAGCGTTATCACAAGCTTTACTCTGTTTTTCCTACGCGGTATCTGGTTGATAAAAGATTCAGAATACCGCTTACATCAACGCTGGGTGAAAATTCTACCGCATGTCGTGGATACTGTTTTACTGATCAGTGCCATTATGCTGGCTGTAGTTATTCAACAAAATCCGATAACACACTCTTGGCTTGCCGCTAAAATCGGTGGCTTAATCGTCTATATTGGGCTGGGTATGATTGCGATGCGATTTGGTAAGACCAGAAAAACAAAAATTATTGCCTGGATTACAGCTCAATGTGTATTTGTTTATATTATTTTAGTTGCTGTAACCAAAAATCCAACCGTTGGTATCTTGTAATTCATTTGACGCATCTCTGAGTAACTCATTGAATATTGATCGGTTTTGTTTGAAAAAAGCATATCACGAACAAGCGCAGGCTATCGCAGATTTGATTAATCTTACTTATCGTGGGGAAATCGGATGGACAAGGGAAACACATATCATCGGAGGTGACAGAACTAGCCGGTATGAAATAGAAATGGCTTTAATGAATACGGATGCACATTTCTTTGTTACCTATCAAGATCAATCTCAATCGTTAGCATCAAGCATTTATGTTGCAAAAGAAAATACGCATGCATATATTGGTTTTTTTTCAGTCCATCCAAGTTTACAAGGTATGGGGCTGGGGAAATATGTACTGGCACAAGCTGAAATTTTTGCCATGGAAACTATGGGTGTGTGCAAGTTTATTATGTTTGTAGTTTCTCAGCGACAAGAACTCATGGCATTTTATGAACGTAGGGGCTATTTGCGTACTGGTCAGATTGAAGCCTATCCACTGCATATGAGTATTGGAGTACCGAAAGTTTCTGGATTAACGATTGAATATCTGGAGAAAATTGTATGATTGCTAAAATTTCATTTTAATTCTTTTAAAGGAGGTTTATTTTTAGTTTGCTTCAATCCAAACTCTCGCTCTCTGAACGAGATTCTAATTTCAAATCACCTTACATCATTCATAGTAAGTGTTTGCACTTATATTTTATTAACTTTTGTCATGATATTGTGTTCGTTGCACTGGACAGAATGTAGCCAAAATTCTTTATAAAGGGGAGGAATCATGCTTGTAAAAATTTTGTTGATAATCGCACTGAGTTTAAGTGTTTCCTGTTTTGCTGAATCCGAAGGAAATAAATCAAGACGCTTACTGGATACCAATCACCAACGCCATCCATCAACCGACACAAGTCAACAACAGCAACAACAACACGCGGATCCGTCTACAAATAAACGAGATTCTCAATCGACTCAAGAGCGTAACTCAGATACGAAACCATCAATGGTTGATTACTGTAGAGAACATACTTGCTAATTTAATAACTACTTGCAATCGGAGTTATCTATGAAAACAAAAACAGTGACAAATCTGGCTTCTATAATTTTTTTGAGTTACGCAACCATTGCTTTTGCAGTACCGCCATGGGAACACAGCACGCAGTCCACATGGTGGGCGATTGAAGACACATCTCAAGAAGTACCGCTACGTTATCCTTTTGCGGAATGCGGAGTTGGCAAACATCAATCTCCGATAGATCTTGCTGCCACAAATATTAACAATACCAAGCCACTCAATACCTTGGTAGCTCAATATGTGATTGATACCCCGACTTTTTTCAATAGCGGTCATGGTGTGCAAGTCAATACTTCTAGCGGATACACCGGTGTTTTAAAGATCGGCGAAGAGTCTTTTCCATTAATTCAATTTCATTTTCATGAGCCGAGCGAGCATATTGTTGGTGGTAAAAATTTTCCGGCTGAATTGCATTTTGTTCATATTAATGAAGATGGAAGAATTATAGTTCTTGCTGTAGCGATTGATGTTGGAGATGAGAATCCACTTTTCCAAACCATCTTAGACAATACACCTCATCAGGCAGAGCAAAAGAATTCAAATACTAATATACAACTCAATCCAGCATCGTTAGTTCCTGCACTAAGTCAAGGAAATTTAGATTATTATACTTTTGCAGGTTCTTTAACTACTCCTCCATGTAGTGAAGGGGTGCAATGGTATCTTTTATCTGATGTTATTACGATATCAACCAACCAGCTCGAACAGCTGAAGGGGTTTTATTCTAGCAATGCCAGAGCACCGCAAGATTTAAACGGGAGATCGATATTATCGACAAATTAACCTGCATATGAAAAAAGCAAAGAGTTGTCGCTAAGAGGGTGGTTGGTAAATATGATAGGTTTCTTAGCGAATTATTGAAACAAGCCTGGCCGCTTGCGGTCAGGCTTTATTTTTATCGACTAAAATCTAATAGGCATTATCTTTGCGCACGACGGTCCAGATGGTGCGCAAGATAATCCAGAT
>CADEDJ010000035.1 GCA_902826055.1 uncultured Nitrosomonas sp.
ACTTATCGATAATCCGTATGAATTCTCGCGCTTCGAAGTTTTTGATGTCATTGCCCTTCTTAAAATGATCCAGTTCTTCCAATACCGTAATTGGGATGGCTACATCATTGTCTTCAAAGCTATAAATAGCACTGTGGTTATATAGGATCACAGAAGTATCTAGTACAAATATCTTCTTTCTTTGCTTTCTTGGCATGATCAATTGAACCTTTAAAAAGATATTGGCAATTAATTGCTATCTCATTTGAACAGTATCAAAGTCTAGTCGCGGCTACGAGCAGTTTTTTATCTTCTCCGGCTTCGCTGGTTATTTTAAGGAGACTCTGAATAACTCGCATTTGTCATTCCGAGCGTAGAGAGGAATCTTTAATAATCCATGCAATAGATTTCTCACTCATGCTCGAAATGACGCTTGTTCAGGGTTTCCTTAAGCATGCCGAGTGGCCTACTGCGCACTAGGATACCAGCGATTAATGTAAGTGGTGTTAAATAGCCAACACGATCAAGATTCATTTTTCCTCCCGCTATAAGTAAAGAGTTGAGTATAGCGATAAATTGCATTGATGGCGGCTGATAAAGGGTAGTGCTTATGGCGGGTACGCCATGAACAGGCCATTATTTCCCATATTGAATCAGTAACTGGATTGTCTCCCTACAACAGGATATGAAGTAGTTATTTATTCAGAACTTCTCGGAGTGAGTACAATAGCAATAATTTGCGCAATTTCATCGTTGTCGTTGTAATTATTACTTGTTTACACATGTCCAATTTATTATTAGATCATTCGCACTTACGCGTTACCATCGAACCGGATGTTTTGGGGTTTTCAGATACTTCGGAATTATTGCAGCAATCATTACCTTGGATCGGCCAGGAAAGAGCGGAGGTTGCGGCTTACTTCGGTTTGCGCATGCGGCAGCCGGATTATCACTTATTTGTGCTCGGAGAAGTCGGATCAGGCAGGTCATCGCTGCTGCATCAAGCGATGCTTGCTGTTGCGGCGGAAAGGCAAGCACCACCGGATTTGTGCTATGTCTATAACTTTAACGCGCCGGAAAAACCGCTGGCTTTGTATTTGCCTGCCGGGCAAGGGCGCTTATTACGGCAATTATTATTACAATTGGCAAAATCGTTACCCGTAGAAATTATGCAATGTATAGGTGGGCAAGATTTCAAAATTAAAAGCGGGCGCATTGAGAAAAAATTCCGTATTGAAGCTGCCAAAGCATACTCAAAATTAAACAAAATTGCCGATGTCCTGCATTTTTCGATTCATCGCGAGGATGAACAAGTTATTTTTACCATGTTGGATCAAAACGGTGAGGCGCTGATTGAAGAAAATCTTTTGAAATTGCCCAAGTCCCGCAGAATTGAAATCGATCAAGCAGAGCAACAATTACATGAAGCGATTGCGTGTTATTTTGAAGAAATCAAGCGCATTGATCGTGAAAAGAATGCTCAATTGGCAGCACTACAACGTCGCAGCGCGCAGCCCATCATAAATTTAACGTTAAAGAAAATTCAAGAGGGATTACAAAAACCGTTGAAAAATAATGCGCGTTTAAATGCGCATTTTAAGCAGATGGCTGCAAATATCCTCGAAAATTTGGCGTTGTTTGAAGCAAATGCCATAGATGAAGAAAAACATCAATTGGCATTGCAGCAATTATTCTCGCGTTATCAAATCAATGTTGTAGTGGACAATGCCGACTTACAGTCGGCACCTATCATTATTGAAGATAATCCGTCATCTTATGCATTGTTTGGTAGCATCGACTACCAATTTGAGAACGGCAAATTGAAAACGGATTTTATGCATATTCGTGCAGGCAGTTTGCTTAAAGCCAATGGTGGTTTTGTAATGCTGCATTTGAGTGATTTATTGACGGATAATCAGCTATGGATAAAGTTACGGCGATTTTTGCGCAGTAAACGCTTGCAAATCGAAGAGCCCGGTTCGGCCCTGACATCGAATGCGCCCATTGCGCTTGAGCCGGAAGCCGTAGAAGTTGATGTCAAAATTATTTTGATCGGTTCACGCGAGGAATATTATAGTTTGCAGGAAATCGATCCTGAATTTATACGTCGTTTCCGCATAAAAGTTGATTTTGCTGAAAGTTTTATTGCCAATGCTAGAACTTATCAGGCATCGGCTGTATTTGTTGCGCATATTTGCGACACTCTAAAATTGCCACACTTTTCTGCAGGTGCTGTTGCACGCTTGCTGGAAGAATCGCATCGCGACGTCGAAGATCAAAAACGCCAGAGTGCGATTTTTGCACGCACCGAAATGCTAATAATCGAAAGCGCCGCATTATGTGAAGCTCGCCACGGCCATAACGTAGAAGCAGTGGATATCAACAGTGCGCTGCAAGCGCGTGCATTGCGCCACAATTATCCCGATGTAAGCTTGCAGGAAGCCATTATCGAAGGCGAAATCGCCATTACTTTACAAGGCACTCGAATCGGGCAACTCAATGCACTGACCCAGATCGACTTGGGCGATCATTGTTTTGGCACGCCAGTGAGAGTGACTGCGCGCACGTTTGCTGGCGAGGAGGGGGTATTGAATATCGCCCGGGAAGTTGACATGACGGGTCCGATCCATGACAAAGGTGTACTGATATTACAAAATTATTTAACCACGTTGTTTGCTCATATCGCACCATTGGCGCTTAGCGCTTCGATTGTTTTCGAGCAGGAATATAACGGCATTGAGGGTGATTCAGCTTCTTGTGCGGAATTTTATACGCTGCTGTCATCTCTCGCGGAGTTACCGCTCAATCAGAGTATCGCGGTTACGGGTGCAATGAACCAATTTGGCGAAGTGTTGCCGATTGGCGGTATCAATGACAAAATTGAAGGGTATTTCAGGATTTGCGAGAAAATGGGTTTAACGGGTGAGCAGGGCGTATTGATTCCCTATGCTAACCGTCAACATTTAATGTTGGATGTTAAAGTAGTCGCAGCGGTTGAGAGAGGCATGTTTGCGATTTATACCATGGAGCATGTGTTGCAGGGATTGGAATTGCTGACCGGATTGCCAGTGGGAACTTTCGAGGTAGGACGGACAATAGGTTACTCATCTGATACTGTTTTGGGCAGCGCGCAAAGAATGTTGCAAATTTTCCGCCGTGCCTGCCAGTTGGTGCAGCACCCTAAAACTGAGCATAGGCGTATGCCTTCTCGCTTAGATAAGTGATCATACATACCAGCTTAGCGCATTTTCCGGGTAGCTTACGTTAATAGGTATATGAGTGGCGATGCATGAATACTTCTAACGAAATAACTGCACAGCAGCAACGCTACAACGATGTGCGGAAAGTGACATTGATTGGATCAGCGCTTGATTTTGTGCTCGGTGTCGCAAAAATCGTGGTGGGATGGTTTGCCAATTCACAAGCATTAATTGCAGATGGCATACATTCTTTTTCCGATTTGCTGACCGATTTTATGGTGTTATATGCCGCCAAGCATGCGCACAAAGAAGCCGATGAAGTTCATCCCTATGGCTACGGACGGATTGAAACACTGGCGACAGTCAGTCTCGGTGTAGTTTTGGTCATTATCGCCATTGGTATTGCGTATAGCGCGATACAACGGCTTGCAAATTCCCATGTATTGATGGATTTCACGTTGTTGGCACTATTAGTCGCACTTGTATCGGTAGTCTCCAAAGAATGGATTTATCGTTATACGATTGCTGCTGCCAAAAGATTGCGTTCAGACATGTTGATGGCGAATGCTTGGCATAGCCGTTCTGATGCGTTTTCGTCAATTGTAGTACTGATTGGCATTAGCGGTGTCATGCTGGATTATCCTTATTTGGATGCAGTGGCGGCTGTGGTAGTGGCTGCCATGATCGGGCACATTGGTTTTGGTTTGATTCGTTCCAGTACGCGGGAGTTGATTGATACAGCACTGGATCCTGAAAAGATTGCTGCTATCCGTGAACATATTCATGCGGTACATGGTGTACGCTCAGCACATACGCTGAGAACCCGTAAAAGTGCAGGCAATGCATTTGTTGATGTGCATATCCAGGTAGATCCCCGCTTGAGTGTATCAGAAGGCCATCAGATTGGTGATGCTGTACGGCGGCGCTTATTGCAGAAAGTGGATGAGGTGACGGATGTGACCGTGCATATTGATCCGGAAAATGATGAAACAGGATCTCCCTGCAACGATCTGCCCTCGCGCGAACAAGTCATCGCAGCACTCAAACAACACTGGCCGCAATTGCCGCTGGAGGATGTAGAAGCCGTGACCTTGCATTATCTGTCCGGTGAAATTGACGTGGAATTGGATTTGCCAATTGGAATACTGCCGGACAGTCGCGAAGCAAAAAGGTTAGTGCAAACACTGAGATCAGCCGTTTCGTCGTTACCTTACGTTAACGATGTGCAAGTGCGGTTCAGGGTTTGAGTGATTGAGTTGATTCGGGTCTGTTACCGCAATATGGTTTGTTTTTAGCGCGACTTCATTGCGTATGTAAGTTTCGAGTTCGTCAGTTGTCAATGGCCGGCTGAAGAAATAGCCTTGCACTAATTCGCAATCATGCTTGCGTAGAAAATCGAGTTGTGCGCGTGTTTCAACGCCTTCAGCAACAACTTTTTTGTCGAGTGCATGCGCCATCGCGGCAATGGTGGCGGCAATTGTGCCATTGTTGCCCTCATCGTCAATTTTACGCACAAACGAAATATCGATTTTCAGCGTATTGAAAGGCAGTTGTTCAAGATAGGACATGGAAGAATAACCTGTGCCAAAGTCATCGATGGAAAGTTGCACACCCATTTGGCGCAATTCGGTGAGGACACTGATAACCGTTTTCGCATCATCCATTAACACACTCTCAGTAATTTCTAATTCTAAGCAGTGTGCTGGCATGTTATTGCTAGCCAGTGCAGCTTTAACCGAAGGTAAAAAGTTTGGATGGCAAAATTGTTTGACTGATACATTGACGGCGACATATTCCAATGAAATTCCTTGGTTGAGCCACGTACAATATTGTGTGCATGCCTCTGCCAATATCATTTGGCCAATTTCTATAATTAAACCGGTATCTTCGGCAATGCCAATAAAATATCCTGGCGAAACCAGTCCCTTTTCAGGGTGTTGCCAGCGTACGAGAACCTCTGCTCCACGCGTTACATTGTTTTCTGGATCAACTTGAGGTTGATAATAAAGAACAAATTGTTTCTCAATAATGCCACGCCTGAGTTCTTTTTCGATAGTAACGCGGCGGATCACTTCAGCATTCATGCTTTCTTCAAAGAAAACATACTGCTTTCCGCTTTTTGCTTTGGCTCGATACATCGCAATATCCGAATTGCGCATCAATTCGGCAATTGTTGCGCCATCATAGGGAAAAACTGCGATACCGATACTGGCGGCGATAGTATTTTCCTCGCCATTGATAATGAAGGGTTTGGCCATAGCGCTAATCACCTGATCGGCTACCGCTGTGATTTGATGTTCAGAGTCGATCTGAGTGATGATGATGGCGAATTCATCACCGCCAAGCCGGGCGACAGTATCGCTTTCTCGCACGCATTGCTGTAGCCTTACGCCTGCATCGCATAACAATTTATCTCCAACCGAATGCCCAAACGTATCATTGACATTCTTGAAATGATCTAAGTCAATGTACAGTACCGCTAGCTTTTCATCGCCACGCTGCATACAGGCAATTTCTTTGTGTAATTGCTCGACAAAAAGGAAACGATTAGGCAAACCCGTTAACATATCTATGCGTGCTTGTTGAATTAATAACTCCTCACGATTTTTGGTAAACAATGCCACTGCGACGCGATCGGCATAGTCGCGAATGCGCTCGACTTCATCGGTTTTCCAATCAAATCCTAGATTGATAAAACCGACCATCTGATTTTTCCAATTGAGGGGAAGGAGGAAAAGGTGTGAGGTGGTATTTTTGATATTTTCTGCTTGTAGATGTAAACCGACCAATCTGCCTGAAACCCACATGCCTTGCGGATTATCAATGAGTAATTGACGAATATTCTGTAATAGGGCGTGCGGTTCGGAGCGAAGTGACGGTTTGTTTTGGTCAATTACATAACTCACTATTTCTTCAGCAGTGTCATTATTAATTACGGAAATGCAACACAGTTGAGCTTTTGTGGATTTCTGCAAGTACAGCAATACCTCATTGACAATTTTTTCAATATCAAGGGTTGACAGTATTTCACGGTCTATTTTTGACAGCGTCGCAAGTGTTTCGAATTGTTCTTTCAGTCGATCGCTCATGGTGTTGAATGATGTGGCCAACTCTCCGAATTCGTCACTGCTGGTGACGGTCACTTGAGTGGTGAAGTCGCGCCTCATGAGGCGGCGTGTGCCATCGATCAATTGTTCTAGCGGTACCAAAACCCGTCTAATCTGCACCATGCTCAGCAGTAAAATTAATAAGACGGAAAGAATGACGCTACCCCAGAAAATGGTATTAAATTTCTTCATCGACTCGAGTGCTTCAATTTCAGGCTGCGTTGCGATGACAATCCAGCGTGGCGTTAAAAACTTTGCTTGCAAGAATATTTCATGGTAATTGGCAATTTGTTTCTCTTCGTGGTGTTGCCAAGTGAATTCTCCCCGAGTGGAGCGTACTTGCTCTTGGATGTTTTGCGGTGCAGGATAGATTTGCGATTGCGTGCAAAACATGTGGATATGATTTTCGTTGTAGACACAGAGATTTTTATCGAGTGTGAATGCATCGGCTTCTCCCCACAGATAATCGGGGATGATTTCTGCAATGAGAATACCTTGGCTAGGGATCGTTGGATTGAGCGCACGTAAAATAAAAAATTTGATGTCTGAACCGCTTTGAAGTGTTAATAATAACGGCTTGTCGTTGGATAAATGTTCAATGGCAGCAGCAGACAGAGCCTTGGTTGCGATTTTTTCGCCTAATAACGAGGTTATCTCGCCTGTCGGCAATTGCACAGACAAGCTGCGGAATCGATTCCGCAGCGGTTCTTCGATTTCTGCTGATTTGTCATTTGCCAGATACTGTATGACATCTTTAATGGACTGATCCAGAAGTAATAACCTGTCGTAAATAGACGTTCGATAAATATCGCTGGCAGCATCCAGCCGGCTATGCGCTTGTTTGACCAATAGTTGATTGGATTCCCAATACGACAGAAACGCCAGAAATAGCACGGGAATAAACGCTGACAAGATGAAAAACACCAACATTCTGCGGGCAACTTTGCTGCGGAGAAATTTTTTTTCAATCGCTATCATGCGGGATCTTAATATTTTGACGCTAAATTGATAAACCGGCCATTGTTGGCTCTGACAATATCATCTTGGCTAATTGCTGCAGTGAGCGGGGAAGCGCTTTGACCATCTTTACCAGTGCTATACAAATCAAAATCGGAATTGATCGGTACTAAATTGTGATCTTTGCGTGCATTTCCAATGATGTTTTTGTTATTAGGGTCAGATAGGTTTAAATATTGATAAGGATTGCCCCATGGATCAAGCGTATTCTGCGCATTCACTTCAGTCAGTGAGGGAGGGTATTTGCCATTGTTGTTTCGATAATAGGACTCAAGCTTTCCTTCGATATTGAATATGTCGGCAATCGCTTGCACAGCCCTGGCATTGTCGATATAGGCATTGTATCCAGGCACAGCTACAGTGGCCAATACACCGATGATTGCTACGGTGATCAATAATTCGATTAACGTAAATCCATAGTGGGTATAACGCAATCCTTTATCGCTCTGCTTAAAAAAAATGCAGCAGAGTATCTTATAAAAATCAGCGGTTTTTCGAGTCAATTTAAATATCATTTGGGTGAACTATTAAGAATAGAGGACTACATCAACTTTACTTAAGATTAGTCTTAATTATACGGTTGTGAATCAATCAACTTTAAATGAAACTAAAGCACGAAAATAGAGTAATTCTGAGAATGCCGGAATAAGTTCGGATAAATAGGTTTTGGGTTGTCAATTGGAATAGTTGTATTTTTATGTGACTTATTCGCGAGATTCCAAAGAGTAAAAAATGGCATGATGAGAATCACAGCTTTTCACAATTAACGGCGTGCCAGAAATTACGTATATAATGGCGAATGCAGTAAATTCATCTAAAATAGACTCCTATAATCCTAGCATCGTGATGACATTTTTGTAACTTTCAACCATGCGCCCAATTTTAAAATCCAGCAAACTTACCAATGTATGTTATGACATCCGTGGCCCGGTGATGGAACGTGCCAAGCAGATGGAGGAAGAAGGTCATCACATTATCAAACTCAATATTGGTAATCCGGCGACATTTGGCTTTGATGTGCCTGAGGAAATTTTGCAGGATGTCATTCGCAATTTGTCGGATGCTTCGGGCTACTGTGATTCCAGAGGTTTATTTGCGGCGCGTAAAGCAATCATGCATTACACGCAGGAAAAACACATCAGTAATGTACAGTTGGATGATATTTTTATCGGCAATGGCGTATCTGAATTGGTTGTTTTGACCATGCAGGCATTGCTCGATAATGGCGATGAAGTGTTGATTCCGATGCCGGATTATCCGTTATGGACTGCTGCGGTTGTGCTATCAGGCGGTGTGGCTAGGCATTATGTGTGTGATGAAGCATCCGGCTGGTTTCCCGATGTGGATGATATTCGCGCCAAAATTAATTCACGAACACGTGCAATTGTCATTATTAATCCGAATAATCCGACCGGTGCGTTGTACCCAAAAGAAATTTTGTTAGAGATTATTGAAATTGCGCGTCAACATCAATTGATCATTTATGCTGATGAGATTTATGACAAGATTCTGTACGATGAAGCGGTGCATACATCAATTGCCTCATTGGCGGATGATGTATTGTTTGTAACGTTTAATGGCTTATCCAAGAATTACCGCGCAGCCGGTTTTCGTTCCGGCTGGGCAGTCGTGTCGGGGGAAAAAAATCATGCGCGTGACTATATTGCCGGCTTGAATATGCTTGCGTCTATGCGGCTATGTGCCAATGTGCCGTCGCAATTTGGCATTCAGACAGCGCTGGGAGGCTATCAGAGCATTTATGATTTGACCTTGCCAACCGGCCGGTTAATGCGTCAGCGTGATACGGCGTGGAAATTATTGACGGATATTCCCGGCGTGAGTTGTTTTAAGCCTAAAGCCGCATTGTATCTATTTCCGCACTTGGATCCGGAAATTTACCCGATTGTAGATGATCAGAAATTTGTGTTGGATTTGCTTCTGGAAGAAAAAGTATTGCTGGTACAGGGCAGTGGTTTCAACTGGAAGCATCCGGATCATTTCCGCGTGGTGTTTTTACCGAATGTCGATGATTTAACCGAAGCCATCGGACGTATTGCGCATTTTCTGCAACGCTATCGAAAACGTCATGGCACTAATTGATGGCTATTCGAACACTCATTCGCCGCTTGTACTAGGGGTCATTTATTGAGCCAGTTGTCGATAAATTACAGGCAGCACATGGGAGAGCCGATCTGGCCGGGCGACAATGGTATAGCCGCCTCTACCGAATAGATAGGGAAAATAATCTTGTGCTAGATGATCTATCGTGATTCCAAATACGGACAAACCCGCATGGCGGGCTTCAATGATAGCCTGCCGGGTATCTTCGATACCGTAACGCCCCTCATAATAGTCCAAATCATTCGGTTTGCCGTCGGTTAACAACAAGATCAGACGATGGCGTTCAGTACGATGGTTGAGAAGCGTGCTGATATGGCGTAAAGCCGCTCCCATGCGTGTGTAATATCCGGGGCGCAATGCCGCGATACGCCGAAGTGTTCGGGCATCAAACGCTTCATCAAAGTCTTTCACTTCGGTGACACGCACATAATCCCGTTTGCGTGACGTGAACGTGTATATGGCGAATGTATCGCGGCAGGTGGCGAGTCCTGTTGCGAGTGTGATCAATGCTTCTTTCTCGATGTCAAGGATGCGTCTTCCGCTAATCCAGCTATCCGTGGACAAGGAGACATCCATCAGAATGGCGACGCTCAAATCACGAGATTGTTGTCGTGTCTCAAGGTAAATCCGCTCTGAGCCATTGCCGGTTGCGTGAATGTCACAACGTGCACGTACGACTGCATCCATATCGAGTTCAGTCCCATCCAGTTGATGATGAAGTTTCTCACGCTTTGGCCGCAGCGCCTCAAATTGACGGCGGATTTTACGAAAACGCTTTCTCGCCTGAAGATCAGGCTCCCAGTGTTCAGTACCTGCAATCGCATGCTGGAAAATAATCCGGCATTGCCGGGCATGATACTGTTTGCGCCTGAAATCCCATTCCGGATAAACCTGTTCGGAAATCAATATCTGCGGATTGACATCATCCGGGGAAAGATCCAGATCAAACTTCAATCGAGTGGCGGCGCGTTGTTCATGTGGACTAAGCGTAATTTCTTCAATTGCCTCGGCCGCATCTTTGGCGGCATCTTCTTCGTCGTCTTGCACTGCACGATTGACATTGACCATTTCCGACCAGCTCATTAACTTTTCGAAACGATTCAATAACAACGGATCATCCCGTGCACTTTGATCTTGTTTTTCCCGGCGGCTTTTCTTTTTGTGGCGTTTTTCATCGGCTACAGCGCCATGTCCTGCATTATCATCGAGGGTGTCTGGTTTAGTATTCGCGGATTTTAGATTAATATTTATTTTTCCCCACAGTGGCACTGGCAGAAAGGTGCGATAATTTTTAGTAGCGCGCCATTGCGTGAAATCGGGTACCGGTTGCAAGATTGCTTGCAGAAAAACTTCTCCTGCAGTATCCATACACGTTTGATTACCTAGCATTGTCTGAATAACACTTTCGATACCCTGTTCTTGCGCCGTCAGTGAACGGTGCGGCCTTTGTTCCCGGAGGGCCGCGCAAAGCTTGCGGTAGCTCTGCGCCAAGCCTGGATAATGCTCGCTGATAGATCGACTTATCCAACAAGCCCGATGCAAAAATGCAAGGTCGGCTTGTAAAGGATCCTGGAACTTAAGCGACGGTGAAAAATTGGAATTACCCGCCGCAGCGAAGAATGCCGCGAGCCAGAAATAATGTTGTCGGTTCAGGTTGTTATCGGGGAAAAACCCCAGTGCTTGCGGCAACAATACTCGTTCTGCGTTACATTCGATCGGAGCGAGCGACTCCTGCATCAAGCCGAGGCGTTGCCGCAGTGTCAGGCGATGTTCCGAGGATTGCGGCGTTCCTGCAACGATACTCATACCCGGAGTTCCGCCCAGTCCACGAAAAAAAATACCGAGTGTAGTGCGCACGTCATCCAATGATATTGCTGCTTCCGGGTAATGCCGGTAACTGGAGGATTTGCCAACTATCCGGTGCCATAAATGGCCGGTTTGTTCTTCCAATTCGACCAATTCAAGCCAATTCATGACTGGCCGAAAGTTGCGTTAATGAGTTCGAGCAACCCTTGCTTGACTTCCGCATCGTCGCACAATGGCTCTACTAGTGCCGCTTTAGCAGCTTCATAGGGATCGAGCCCATTCTTCAGTAACGTGGCACAATAAATCAGCAAGCGTGTAGATACAACTTCTTCCAGATCAACATCCTTTAATGCGCGTAGCCGTTGCGCCAGCGCGACCAGAGAGGCGCATTGCGATTCTGGCAAACTGCTTTCAGCGGCGATGATTTGAGCTTCGATAGCCGGTGGCGGGAAATCAAAACTGATGGAAACGAAGCGCTGCCGCGTACTGGGTTTCAAGGATTTCAAAATGTTCTGATAACCCGGATTGTAGGACACTACTAACATAAATTGATGAGGAGCCTCCAATACTTCGCCGGTCCGCTCCAATGGCAAAATCCGCCGGTCGTCTGTCAAAGGATGCAGCACGACTGTTACATCCTTGCGGGCTTCCACAATTTCATCCAGATAACAAATACCACCTTCCCGCACAGCACGAGTTAGCGGCCCATCCACCCATTTTGTTTCACCGCCTTGCAGCAAATAGCGCCCGGTCAAATCCGCCGCTGTTAAATCGTCGTGGCAGGACACCGTGTGCAACGGCCGCCCCAGGCGAGCGGCCATATGCGTGACAAAACGGGTTTTGCCGCAACCGGTTGGACCTTTGATGAGCAGCGGCAGGCCTTCACGATAGGCGGTTTCGAACAGCGCGCATTCATTACCGGTTGGCCGGTAAAATGGAATCAGGTCAGCTACCTGTGGATCATGCGCCATGCCGATAGTTTTTTGTACGGTTGTGTGATCGATCATCGGGCGTCAATGTGCGTGACTTGACGTCAATGCTTTTTCGCGCAGGCCCGAGTGCCGAATAAATGAACATAAGTGCGCCAATGATGAAAAATGCTCCGGCGCCGAGGCGCAACCAATAAAACAACTCAATTTGCGATTGCACCTGCATGTACCCCATTTCCAGCACGCGCTGCAAGTGTGTTTGCAAAATACCCGCAAATACCAGTGCAAACGTAATACCGATCATGGACGCGTTCATGAGCCAAAAACTCCAAATATTGAGGGTTTGGTTAAACGGCTGCAGCTTGCGCAATGCCGGTAGCGCGTAAGTGAAAAACGCCAAATTCAACATCACGTAAGCGCCGTAAAAGGCCAAGTGACCATGTGCGGCTGTCAGTTGAGTGCCGTGCGTATAGAAGTTAATCGACGGAAAGCTGTGCATCATGCCGAGCAATCCGGCACCGATAAAGGCCATGACTGGGCAACCCAGGCTCCAGAGAACCGCTGCTTTGTTCGGGTGGTCCCGGCCGCTTTTCTTGACCAGATAAAAAGCCCACAGCATCATGGCAAAAAATGGAACGACTTCGAGAAAAGAAAATATGATGCCGATCCAGTGCCAATATTCCGGCGCGCCTATCCAGTAGTAATGATGGCCGGTGCCAAGTAAACCACTGAACAATGAAAATCCGACAATCACATATAACCATTTCTCGATCACTTCGCGATCGACGCCGGTTAGCTTAATTAGCAGAAATGCCAGCATGGCCGCCATGATCAATTCCCACACGCCTTCCACCCATACATGCACGACCCACCACCAGTACAATTTATCGACGGCCAGATTGTCAGGATTGTAAAAAGCAAACATGAAGAAGATGGCTGCGCCCCATAAGCCTAGCAACAACACGATCGATACCACCGTTTTGCGGCCTTTGAGCACAGTCATGGTGATATTGTAAATAAATATCAGGAAAGCGATGACCATCAAGATTTTGACCCAAAAAGGCTGCTCCAGAAATTCCCGTCCTTCGTGTACGCCTGACAGATAACTGCCGACCGCAGCCAATGCGGCAAAGACAAAAATGCCCAGTTGCAGCCATGCGAGTTTGGGGCTATGAATTTCCCTTTCGCTTTCTTCAGGGATCAGAAAATAGCTGGCGCCGAAATAACCCAACAATAACCATACCAGTAAAGCATTGGTGTGTATCATCCGGATAATATGAAAAGGCGCCGTTTCTGAGAGAAAATTAGGAAATACATAAATAGTGCCTGCCAACAGACCGGCCAAAACCTGAACCAGAAACAATGCCAAAGCAGCGACAAAATAGGGAAAAGCAAGTCCCTGCGTATGATATTTCATTGCTATGCCTCCATGAAAACGTCTTGATGAATGAATTTGCCTGACAGATCGGGAGGATTAACCGGAAATACCGGGAGGCCAGCCAAGGGTATTGATACGGCTTGTCCATTCCAGAAAATCGACCAGATCATCCAGTTCCTGCTCGGTTAAATTGAATTGAGGCATTTGCCGCCGCCCCTCTACACGGGTTGGTTGCGCGCGCATCCAGGCTTTGAGCCCAGACCGGGCACCTTCCGGACTCTGTTTGCCGCCGTAACGAATCCAAACATTGCCTAATTCAGGAGCAAAATAAGCGCCTTCGCCTAGCAGTGAATGGCAATTGATACAGGAATGCCGTTCCCACACATGCTTACCCCGTGCAACCGATTCTGTCAGAGTGGATTCATCGGTGGCAGTAGTTTTCATGTAATAGTGGCTATGAACGGTTAAAACCGTAAAAGCTGCCAAAAAGAAAATGGAGCCGCCATAAAAAATATTGCGTGCGGCTGATTTGGTTAAATACTCGGCCATATGCGTTGCTCTCCTCGATAGGTGGTTAAAAACCTTTTCGCTGGGTAGGAATTTTATCCATAATTATCAAATGGATATAGCGCTTTTCGACTTGGAATTCGATTCTAGCTTAAAAAAGCTGAGAATAAAAGTTACGCGTTGTGTCGCATGGATAATGAAAGGTTTTGTGACTCTACTATGCAAAATTTCCACTCTGAGCGCTGTGCGCGCATTTTTAGTGTTGTACTCCGTGTGAAGGCACCAATAATGAGGATTCGCTTTAACGCCATATTCCTTAACGTTCTGCTCGTATATAATCTGCTTAATTTAATTTATTGTTAACTTTAATTTATGAAACCCATTCATATTGGCCTATTAGGTATCGGCACCGTTGGTGGCGGCACATATACCGTTCTCAAACGTAACCGCGAGGAAATTGCCCGCCGTGCGGGTCGCGATATTGTCATCACCATGATCGCGGATAAAGACCTTGAAAAAGCCCGCAAACTGGCAGATCCTGGCGTGATAGTCACTGATAATGCGCATGAAATCACCACCCATCCGGATATCGATATCGTGGTTGAGTTGATTGGTGGACAAACCATTGCCAGAGACCTGATACTGGAAGCAATCGCGCATGGCAAACATGTCGTGACGGCTAATAAAGCCTTATTGGCTAATCATGGTACGGAAATATTTGCGGTGGCGCGTGCCAAAGGTGCGATTGTCGCTTTTGAAGCCGCAGTTGCCGGCGGCATTCCGATTATCAAAGCATTGCGCGAAGGATTGACCGCTAATCGCATCACTTGGATCGCCGGCATTATCAATGGTACGGCGAATTTTATTTTGTCGGAAATGCGCGAAAAGGGGTTGTCGTTTGCCGAAGTGTTAGCACAAGCACAAAAGCTTGGTTATGCCGAGGCTGATCCTACCTATGATATTGAGGGTATTGATGCCGCACACAAAATCACGTTGATGTCAGCAATCGCGTTCGGTATTCCGGTGCAATTCAGCAAGGTGTATACCGAAGGTATTACCCAATTGACGGGTGAGGATATCCGCTATGCCGAAGAACTGGGTTATCGCATTAAACTGCTGGGGATTACTAAACGTGTTGAAAAAGGTATCGAGTTACGCGTGCATCCTACACTCATTCCGGAGCGGCGGTTAATTGCCAATGTCGAGGGCGTGATGAATGCTGTTGTCGTCAGAGGCGATGCAGTGGGTGCAACGCTATACTACGGTGCCGGTGCGGGCGCTGAGCCGACGGCCAGTTCAGTGATTGCGGATTTGGTGGACGTCACGCGCATGCAAACGGCTGATCCGATGCATCGTGTGCCAACCTTGTCATTTCAACCGGATTTATTATCCGATACGCCAGTGATCCCGATGGAAGAAGTCGAAACGGCATATTATCTAAGAATGCAGGTGATCGATAAGCCGGGTGTAATGGCGGAAATTACCCGTATTGTGGCGGAGAATAATATTTCTATCAGTGCATTGATTCAGAAAGAAGCTAGCCCTAATTCGGATAGGGTGAGTATTATCATGCTGACGCATTTAACCGTTGAGAAAAACATCAATGCGGCGATTGCACGTTTAGAAGCTTTGCCAGTAGTGGCTGGAAAGGTAATTCGTGTTCGCATCGAAGAACTTAATAATTAAAAACTAACTATCTGTACATCAGCACTGATTAGTATCCATGACATTCAAGCAGTAATCATTATTTAATCAACTAACCAAGTATGCGTTATATTTCTACTCGCGGTGGAATGCCGCCGAAAACTTTTTCTGAGATTCTGTTGAGCGGCTTGTCGCCGGATGGCGGATTGGCAATCCCGGAAAGCTACCCAACAATTACTGCAACGGAATTAACGGCGTGGCGTGGGCTGAGTTATCCAGAACTGGCATTTGAAATTTTATCGCGCTTTATTGACGATATTCCCGCTGAAGATTTGCGCGGCATCATCAACCAAACCTATACCGCGGAAATTTTTGGCAGTACCGATATTACACCGCTGAAAACGCTGGAACCGGGGTTGCATATCCTCGGATTGTCCAACGGTCCAACCTTGGCGTTTAAGGATATCGCCATGCAATTGCTCGGCAATTTGTTTGAGTATCAACTTGAAAAGACGGGCGAGGAATTGAACATTCTCGGAGCGACCTCAGGCGATACCGGTTCCAGCGCTGAATACGCGATGCGCGGCAAGCGCGGCATCCGCGTGTTCATGTTGTCGCCACTGGGAAAAATGAGCAAATTCCAGACTGCGCAAATGTTTTCATTGCAAGACAAAAATATTTTCAACATCGCTATCCGCGGCGTGTTTGACGATTGTCAGGATATCGTCAAGGCGGTCAGCAACGATCATGCGTTCAAAGAGTCGCGCCACATCGGCACGGTCAATTCGATCAACTGGGCACGTATCGTCGCGCAAGTGGTGTATTACTTCAAAGGCTATTTTGCCGCGACAAAAAACAACGACGAGCAAGTATCGTTCGCCGTGCCGTCCGGCAATTTTGGCAATATCTGTGCCGGCCATGTGGCGCGCATGATGGGATTGCCGATCAAACGTTTGATTTTGGCGACCAACGAAAACGACGTGCTCGACGAATTTTTCCGTACCGGCGTGTATCGTCCGCGTGCAACCACTGAAACTCAACACACCAGCAGCCCGTCGATGGATATCTCCAAAGCGTCCAACTTCGAGCGCTTCATTTTCGACCTGACCGATCGCAATGCACCACAAGTCAAGGAACTCTGGTCGGCAGTCGATCAAGGTAAACCTTTCGATTTATCGCAAACCCCGTTATTCGGTAAAATTCAGGACTACGGCTTCATCTCGGGCAGCAGCAACCACGCCGCGCGAATTGCTACCATCCGCGACATCCACCAACGTTATCAGATGCTGGTCGACACGCACACTGCCGATGGCCTCAAAGTCGGCCAAGCACACCGCGAAACCGGCGTGCCGCTGATTTGCCTGGAAACCGCATTACCGGTGAAATTTTCTGAGAGCATCCTGGAAGCCATCGGCTGTGAACCGCAGCGCCCGGCGGGTTTCGAGAACCTGGAAAGCTTGCCGCAACGGTTTGTGGTTAAGGATGCGGATGTGGCGGCGGTGAAGGATTATATTGATCAGCAGTGTAGGGTAGCTATGTAAGTTAATTTGTTAAGTTTGACTTAGAGGTGTTGATGGGTCGATTTTGTTTTAGGAATAATTGCTGCAATAGTTACCTTTGTATGGGGGGCAGTTCATACTTAAACTTGTAATTGAACCTGCTCAAGAAATGAAAAGAACTATTGGGCTCATTTCACATTCCTTGATTAAATATAATAAGGATATTTCGAATCGGCCCATTAACAAAGATAAAGCACATGAAATTTATGATCACTTGAGCGAACTTGCAGCAAAACTTCAAGCATCGTTTTATTTAATTCCAAAATGGATAAGAAAAAGCAATTGGTTAACATCTGTTTTTGGTTTTCCATCACAAAAAAATATATTAGAAGCTTCTCAACAGATACAGTCTCTGGCGTCAGGCTTATATGCACATCCTGATGAAACAAGAATCTATGAAGAGATTGCTTATCGAAAAAGGAATATTTGTCGTTGCCTCGATATTTTTATGCCCGAAGTGAATGAATAGTGGTAATTTTCACAATGAAAATTTACTTTAATATATGAAACAGCTACTTAAGATGGTCAATTAATGATTGTCTACCACTTTACTTCTTCCGAATTTGCACTCAAAGCATTGCGCGATCGTCGTTTAAAAATTGCGCGCATTAGTGAATTGAACAATCCGTTTGAATTTTCTGCGGCGGATTTTGCCGATGCGGATACCCGGATCAAGCTGGAAGCTTTTAAGAATCAGGCAAATGAACGCTATGGCGTCATTTGTTTTTGCGAAAATTATCACGATCCGGTGCTGTGGAGTCATTATGCCGATGGGCATCGCGGTGTGGCGTTGGTATTTGAGATTCCGGACGACCATGCGATTCGTGTCGGTTACCAGCCGGAGCATTTTAAACTGGATGCTGATGCGGCTATTCAGTGCGGCAGTTTTGATGAAGCTGATTTAACCCGATTAATCTCGACCAAGTTCTCAAGTTGGGGTTATGAAAAAGAGATTCGAATGGTGTGCCGCTTGAACGATCATTTTTGCCAGATCGATGCCAAAGGCAAAAAAGTCTATTTTGAATCGTTAAGCTTGGAATCGTTTGGCGTGGATTCGAGTACCGATTCGTTGAAACTAATCGGATTGATTCGTGGTGTCAGGTGCGATTTGACTCCGATGGATATAACGGGAGAATTACTGGCAGTGGATACGCTATCAGTTCACGATACTCAATTAGATTTATCATCATTTCAGGTAATTTCCGGTAAAACTTACCCGGTTAATGGAGTGCGATCATTTTCCGCGTGTTGCTTTAGAGTTTGATAGGGCAATTGAAATAATCAAACGCATACGGAATACAAAACGGGAGTAACTTCTGATGGAATTGAGATAAATATTCAACCGCGGAATTACCGACATTTGTCAGCGAGATTGCCAATACCGATGGGATTTGACCCACAGTCATTCAAATTGCTGAAATTTAAACATCGAAATAGTGAAAAAAACCATCCCCAGTTTTAAATTTCTAGAAATTCTACTGGGGATGTGATACGAATGATTTTGCGTATGATTTAATTACCTTTGTTGATTTCAGTGCATTTATCGATAAATGCTTGCCGTGCGGCTTCATCACCTTTAAAAGCGGTAAGCGACTTTTCCATTCCCCTTCCTGAACAATTCACTGAATCTGCTTCTGGAAGCCCGCCGTCACAACCGATTAAAACGATACTTAAGCCAATGATAAAAACAGCGCTATATTTAAAATTCATCAAACATTTTCCTTTATAAAATATTTACTATGGCTTGATAGTGATAGCCAATTTTTCAATTACTTGGCGTTGGTCCGGCCACACGAACCTACTTTTGCAATTGTACTCCAATCCTCCTGGTCTTTGTACTTTCGCCTTGTTTTTGTTGAATAATAATAAAAGAAAGAATCATTCACTTAGCTAATACTCTGCTCTGAAAAATTCATTTAATGGCATCAAGATAGTGTCGGCTTTCTGGAATGGATATTCTTACGTGAGCAAATGTGCACACATTCTGACAAGCTATGCTACGATGAATTTGGCTGTATCGCTATTCGAAAGAAACCATGCGTTCATCTTTAGGGATAGAGAGTGGCCGGTAAAAGGAGGAGATTTACTGGATTGCTAAGTGGTTTATGGAATAATCAATCATGGGTGTTGCGGTCAGTTTTCGTTACTAATTAATACGGCGGTGCAAACAGTTCTGGTATTTTGACCATTTTTCGTATCATCAGAAATTTTTAACTTTGATTGTTGAGTTTTGGTTTTTTTGATGGGAAAAGTGTAATCCTGGAGGATAAATACAACGATTATGCAGAAACTTAATACTATTTGAGCGTATGCAAAAAAGCCAAACCAAATTATGCTAATCTGACTTCAAGTCTGTATACTTTGTAGTATTCTGTGTGAGCGATAAGACGTATTCAAACCATTTGGAGTGAGTCAATGAAGTTTTCGATTTACCGCTATGATCCCGATAAAGATGAAAAGCCGTATATGCAAGATTATGATATTCAGTTGGCGGCGACCGATAAAATGTTGTTGGACGCGTTGTTGCGTATAAAATCAACGGATGATAGTTTGAGTCTGCGCCGTTCTTGCCGTGAAGGTGTGTGTGGATCGGATGCGATGAATATTAACGGACGTAATGGCTTGGCATGTATTACGCCAATCAATGGGTTAAAAGAGCCGGTAGAAATACGGCCATTGCCTGGACTGCCGGTGATTCGTGATTTGATTGTCGATATGACGCAATTTTTTCTGCAGTATCATTCCATCAAACCCTATTTGATCAATAATGATCCACCACCGGAAACAGAGCGGCTGCAATCGCCGGAAGAACGGGCGGCTTTGGATGGTGTTTACGAGTGTATCTTATGTGCTTGTTGCACGACGTCTTGTCCTTCATTTTGGTGGAACCCGGATAAATTTGTGGGTCCGGCAGGATTGCTGCAAGCTTACCGTTTTCTGGCGGATAGCCGCGATCAAGCAACGGCTGAGCGGCTGGATCATTTGGAAGATCCCTATCGGCTATTTCGCTGTCACTCCATCATGAATTGTGTTGATGCATGTCCTAAGGGCTTGAATCCTACAAAGGCAATCGGCAAAATCAAGGATATGATGTTAAAAAGGATGGTATGAAAGAATTTGAGCGCGCACGCTGGCGGTGCCGGCGTGGTTTGCTTGAGTTGGATATTATTCTGCAGCGCTTTATGGATCGGCATTATACTCAGTTGGATGCGCATGGATTGCAGCAATTTGAGCGATTGTTGGATTTGCCGGACAATGATTTATGGGATTTGATCACCGCTCGTCAGATCACAGGGGATGAAAATTTGCAGCAGATTTTAAAATTACTACAAAGGAGTTGATTTTAGGCTGCATTCATTCAGCTCTGAAGTTTTCTAATCACGTATACTAGTTTCGTACGTAATAAGTGGAGAAGTTAAATGGCACAAAAAGGCATAGCAACTTTAAATCTCAATGATGGCAGCGCGCCTATTGAATTACCGGTTTTATCAGGAACGATGGGGCCTGATGTTATCGATATTCGCACGCTACACAGCAAGAGCGGCTTATTTACTTACGACCCGGGCTATTTGTCAACAGCCAGTAATAGTTCCACCATTACCTTTATTGACGGGGATAAAGGTATTTTGTTGTACCGAGGCTATCCCATTGAACAACTTGCGACACACTGTGATTTTATTGACGTCTGTTATCTATTGATGAAAGGCGAATTGCCTAATGCTGAACAAAAATTAGAATTTGATCGCGCCATCAAAAACCATTCGATGCTGCACGAACAATTGGTTCGTTTTTACAGTGGGTTCAGGCGTGATGCGCATCCGATGGCAGTAATGGTAGGCGTGGTTGGTGCTTTGTCGGCTTTTTATCATGAAGCATTGGATATTTCAGATCCGGAATATCGCGAGCAATCGGCGTTCCGGTTGATTGCAAAATTGCCTACGATTGCCGCTATGGCCTATAAATATAATATTGGTCAACCTTTTATCTATCCGCAAAATCGCCTTAATTACGCCGAGAATTTTCTGCATATGATGTTTGCGGTGCCATCTGAAGATTATCAAGCGAATCCCGTGATCGCTCGCGCACTGGACCGAATTTTAATATTACATGCCGATCATGAGCAGAATGCTTCGACTTCGACGGTGCGATTGGTCGGTTCCAGCGGCGCGAATCCGTTTGCTTGCGTATCGTCTGGTATTTCGTGTTTATGGGGGCCAGCGCATGGTGGTGCCAATGAGGCTTGTTTGAATATGCTTGAAGAAATCGGTGATGTGTCACGCATCGATGAATATATTAAACGAGTAAAAGATAAAAACAGCAATTACCGCTTGATGGGGTTCGGTCATCGCGTTTACAAAAATTTTGATCCGCGCGCCAAATTGATGCGCGAAACCTGCCATGAAGTGCTGGACGAATTGGGCTTGCAAAATGATCGCCTGTTTAAATTGGCATTACAGCTAGAAAAAATCGCACTGGAAGACGATTATTTTATTTCCAGAAAACTCTACCCTAACGTTGATTTTTATTCAGGAATCGTGCAGCGTGCACTGGGAATACCTACCAAAATGTTTACCGCAATTTTTGCGATGGCGCGAACGGTTGGCTGGGTAGCACAGTGGAGCGAAATGGTTTCTGACCCATTGCATAAGATTGGCCGTCCGCGCCAATTGTATACCGGCACAACAATGCGTGATATTCCTACTTCGTATTTAAGAAAATAGTTTTTCTCAAGGCTACTTTGCAATGAATAAGCCGATATTTGATGATTCTATGCTATCGGGTTCAAATGCTCCATTTGTCGAGGCAATGTATGAAGAGTATTTGCATAACCCCAATTCAGTTGCCCTAGCTTGGCGCGAATACTTTGATACATTGACCAAGCAGCCGGATAGCGCAGCGCGTCAACAGCCAATCAGCAGTGTCACTGTAGTTGCGCAGCCGCTGCCTATTGCTGTAGAGGGGCAAGCGGCACTTCCTGATGTGATTGCTACGGGTTCTGATGATCGTAAACAAGTTGCTGTATTACAGTTAATTAACATGCATCGCTATCTGGGTTTGAATCAGGCGAAGTTAGATCCGCTCAGAATAAAACAACAATTGGATGTGCCCGAGCTAAATCCCGGCTACTTTGGGTTTACTGAAGCGGATATGGATACGGTATTTAATACCGGGTCACTTGTGGGGCCCGAGCATGCCACGCTGCGGGAAATTCTGCAGATTCTACGAGAAACTTACTGTGGTTCCATTGGCGCCGAGTACATGTATATTTCTTCAGTGGAACAAAAGCGCTGGATACAAGCGCGGTTGGAAGGACAGCGATCGAACCCGAATTACTCGGATGATTATAAGCGGCACATTCTTGAGCGTCTTACTGCGGCAGAAGGATTGGAAAAATATCTGCACACACGCTATGTTGGACAAAAACGTTTTTCCGGAGAAGGTAACGAGAGCCTTATTCCATTACTCGATTGTCTGATCCACCGGGCCGGAAAGATGGGGGTTCAGCAAATAGTAATGGGTATGGCGCACCGGGCCAGGCTTAATGTTTTGGTGAACACGCTGGGGAAAATGCCTGCCGATCTGTTTCGCGAATTTGAAGAAAAACAACCGCAGGATTTGCCGTCTGGCGATGTGAAATATCACCAGGGTTTTTCATCCGCTATAAAAACGCCGGAAGGTATTGTTCGACTGGCATTGGCCTTTAATCCTTCGCACCTGGAAATTGTCAATCCGGTCGTCGAAGGTTCGGTGCGTGCACGTCAGCACTTGTTGAATGACAAGCTCGGTGATCGGGTATTGCCGGTACTGATTCACGGTGATGCCGCTTTTGCTGGCCAGGGTGTGGTGATGGAAACATTAAATTTATCGCAAACTCGCGGTTACGGCACGGGCGGTACAGTGCACATCATCATTAACAATCAAATTGGATTTACGACTTCCGATCCGCGCGATAGCCGTTCCACATTATATTGTACGGATGTTGCCAAAATGATTGATGCGCCAATTTTCCATGTCAATGGTGACGATCCGGAAGCAGTCGTCATGGTATCAGAGTTGGCGTTTGATTTTCGCATGCGGTTTCATAAAGATGTGGTAATCGATATGGTATGTTTCCGCAAGCTTGGTCACAATGAGCAGGATGAACCGATGGTGACGCAGCCGAAAATGTATCAGATTATCAATAAACATCCCGGTACCCGTAAATGCTTTGCCGACAAGCTCATCGCGGAGGAAGTCATAAAACCGCAAGAAGCGGAAGATCTGATTCAGGCTTATCGCGATGCTATGGATGAAGGCGTTAATCCCAATAAGAGCGTTTGCTATGATTATAAATCACCGTATGCCATTAACTGGGAGCCTTTTCTCAAGCCCATTAAATGGAACAAGAAAATTAAAACCGGCGTTGCATTGCAAACTCTGAAACAACTCGCCATTCGATTGACGGATATTCCTGATGGTTTCAAACTGCATCCACGGGTGCAAAAAATTATTGCTGATCGCCGGCTGATGGGAAATGGAGAATTACCGTTAGATTGGGGAATGGCTGAAAATCTCGCTTATGCAACTTTGCTTAAGGAAGGTTATCCGGTGAGATTGTCAGGACAAGATTCCGGGCGCGGCACTTTTTTTCATCGTCATGCGGTGCTACACGATCAGGTGGCAGCCGATCAGAATGAGCGTATTTATATTCCACTACGCCATATTTATCCTGAACAACCTGATTTTGTTGTGATTGATTCGATGTTGTCCGAAGAAGCAGTTCTTGGTTTTGAATATGGGTATGCCACTACGCAACCTAATGAGTTGGTGATTTGGGAAGCGCAATTTGGTGATTTTGCCAATGGCGCGCAGGTGGTGATAGATCAATTTATCGCTTCCGGTGAGGCCAAATGGGGGCGTGTGTGTGGTTTGGTGATGATGTTGCCGCATGGTTACGAAGGACAAGGGCCTGAGCATTCTTCCGCGCGCCTGGAGCGTTATTTGCAATTATGCGCGGATTACAATATTCAGGTTTGTGTACCGTCAACACCAGCACAAATGTTTCATATGCTGCGACGGCAAATTATCCGTCCACTGCGTAAGCCGCTGATTATCATGAGCCCAAAAAGTATGTTGCGCCATAAAGAATCGGTATCGAGCCTGGAAGATTTGGCGCAAGGATATTTTTATCCGGTGATTTCAGAAGTTGAAGATCTAGACTCAAAGACCGTCAAGCGGATTATTGTTTGCAGCGGGAAAATTTACTATGAATTATTGGCCTATCGCAAAGAATATCAAATAATGAATATGGCGATCATTCGCCTGGAGCAACTATACCCGTTTCCTCATGAGGAGTTTCAGGCAGAAATTGATCGCTTTAGTAATGCCAAAGAAGTGATCTGGTGTCAGGAAGAACCAGGTAATCAAGGCGCATGGCATCGCATTCAACACTATTTGTTGCGGCACATGCGAGCTGATCAAGTATTGGGTTATGCATTGCGGGCATCTGCGGCCTCTCCAGCAGTGGGCTATACGGCACGGCACAAGTTTACGCAGAATGAGCTGATCGTGGCAGCATTTAGAGATAAAATTTAAAAAGAGGGCAGCATGCTAGTTGACGTCAAAGTACCCGTGTTATCTGAATCCGTGGCCGAGGCTACCTTAATATCCTGGCATAAGAAAGTGGGCGACTATGTGGAGCGTTCGGAAAATCTGATCGACATCGAAACTGACAAAGTAGTACTGGAATTGCCTGCCCCTAATGCCGGTGTCCTGAGTAAAATCCTGAAACAGGATGGTGCCACTGTGACTAGTGGTGAAGTCATTGCAATGATTGAAACTGAAGCCGTCGCTACAGTTGCTGCTACCGTTAAGTCGAATGATCAGGTGGCGGCTACTGCTGAAAAACAATCTGTAGTTGTTACCGGGAAAGGTATTGAAAATGCGGGTGCTGAGGAAAGTGATCAAGTCATACCAATGCTGATGCCAGCTGCACGTAAGCTGGCGGAAGAAAATAACCTAAAAGCGACAGAAACTTCTGCAATCAAAGGTACCGGCTTGGGCGGACGCATCACCAAGGAAGATGTGCAAATGTACATGGCGAATAAATCGAGTACGATTTCAAAAGCTGAGCCACAACCAGGCATAACTGCAACATCCACTGCGGATAAACGTATAGAGCGAAGAGTGGCCATGTCACGGTTACGGCAGCGCATCGCGGAACGCTTGGTACAATCGCAATCCACTGCGGCAATTCTGACTACATTCAATGAAGTCAACATGCAGGCTATCATTGATCTACGCACGCGCTATAAAACTGAATTTGAAAAAGAACATGGCGTAAAATTAGGCTTCATGTCTTTTTTTGTCAAAGCGGTCATCGCTGCTTTAAAAAAATATCCTATTGTCAATGCTTCGGTCGAAGGCAATGAAATTGTTTACCATGATTATTATGACATCGGTATCGCGGTAGGCAGTCCGCGTGGTTTGGTAGTCCCGGTTATCCGCGATGCAGACCGTTTAACGCTGGCTGAAATTGAATTACAAATCGCTGATTTTGCCAAGCGGGCACAAGATGGCAAATTAACGATCGAGGAACTCAGCGGCGGTACTTTCTCTATTACTAATGGGGGTGTATTCGGTTCGATGTTGTCGACACCAATCATTAATCCGCCGCAAAGCGCTATTCTCGGTATTCATGCCACTAAAGAGCGTCCAGTAGTCGAAAACGGGCAAATCGTAATCCGCCCGATGAATTATTTAGCTTTGTCTTATGATCACCGTATTATCGACGGACGAGAAGCTGTGCTGTCGCTGGTGGCAATGAAGGAGGCATTGGAATATCCAATGAGTCCGTTACTAGAAAAATGAAGCAGTGATTGCAGCAAGCTTTATATCAAGCACGACATCTATTTTTCTAAGGAAAAATAATTCTATTGAATAACTATTTCGACTCTACGATTTTGCTGTCTACCTGAAGCAGTATCATTAGAAGTAACAGGCTTGCTCATACCGTAGCCGATTGTTTCAATCCTGCTGCCAGAGACGCCTTCAGATAACAGTACATTGCGTACTGCATTGGCTCTATCCTCCGATAAACGCAAGTTAAATGAAGAACTTCCAGTAGAATCGGTGTGGCCTTCTATGAGTAGCCTTTTTTCTGGATATTGCTGCATGAATTGTGCGAGACGGTTAACCATGGTAATGGCTCCCGGCATCAAATCAGCTTTTCCAGTTGCAAATAATACATCACTCAGCGTCATCACCATGCCTCGATCAGTTTTTTCAGCTTGCAGTTCTGCCAATTGTTGTTCTAACTGGGATTTTTCAGCCAAAACCTTTTGAGTTTCGCGTTCGCGTGATTGTAAGGCAAGCTGACCGGAAGCCTCATTTAAGCGTGACATCTCATGTTCGGCTTGTTTTAGATTTCTAACTTGCAGTGCTGTTTGAACTTCATTATTTCCGATATAAGCGAGAGTCGTCATTTGCTCGTCGGATTCGGCTTTAGCTGCTTGCCGTAATGTCATTTCTGCATCATCCAGTTGTTTTGAAGCGTGTTGAATGACTCCAGGATCTGCCTTGACGCGAGCCAGAGAAGATTCAGCTTCAAGCAGGGCATTATTTTTTTTGACCGGTCCCCCGCAAGCCAACATTCCAATAGCAAGGAAAACCATAATTAAAAAATTATAAATCGGTAGTGTCATAATAAATGGCCTTAATTAGTAAAATTAAAAATGGTCGAAAAACTTTAGAAAATTCTTTTTAACTAATATTTTTGAACACGCTCTAATTCCTGCCCCATTGTTTGGACGGTATCTCTCATTTCCTGTACCGACTTTTGAGCCCTTGCCGCGCTTGCCTTAGCAGCAGCTAATTTGCCATCCGATAATGACTCATCTGCGAGGCGTTTGGCAGTGACGTAATTTTTCTCATCTGCTGCTTTTTCTGCATCCCTTAACTTGGTTTTAGCGCGATCAAGTTCTACTGGAGCCAAATGATTGGCGTCATTAGTTTCAGCAGTTTCAATTTGTGCTTTTGCACTGGCTAATTCACCAATCGGCTTAGGTATGCTGCTACATGCGCTGGTAAATAGAGAAAGGGCTATCACACAAGAACTTGATAATAAAAATCTGGAAAAAAATGTAGGCATATTTGCATTTCCCTTGCAATAATTATTATTGAAAGATATTTTCAAAATAAGCACTATTGATTAAAAACAGCATAGTGCATAAAGGAACTATATCGAGTAATTCAAGCCTATTTTAACGAGGAGTATTATTTGCTTACATTAAATAGGTTAATTTTTTCAATTAAAGGATAGGTATCAAATGCTAAAATCAGAAAGTGCTTACAAATCAGAATAATTATGCAAAATTGTGCATGGTTTTAATTAAATAGATGAAAGAGAAATTTTGCTAAAGGTACGCGCTTACATTATTATCGCTAGACTTTTAAGTTGATTAGAAAAATTGTGAGGCAATAATGAAAAAGAATTTTGCAGCAATCGTGTTGATGATGTTTTCCAGTTTTTTAGTATTACCTGCATGGGCGATGGATCTCGAGCCTGATAGATTGGTCGATAAAACAGTAAAGGAAGTGATTGAGATCATTCAGAAAGATGAAGAACTTAAAAATGGCAACAAAGAAAAAATGCTTGATTTAATTGAGACTAAGATCCTGCCGCATTTTAATTTTACTCGCATGACACAATTGGCAATGGGACAACACTGGTCAACAGCCGCACCGGAGCAGCAAAATAAATTGGTGGATGAATTTCGCACGTTGTTGGTACGTACCTATTCAAATGCGCTAACCACCTATCACGACGAAACCATCAAGGTAAATCAGGCGCATACCAAACCTGATGGTAACGAAGCGACAGTACGTACGGTGGTCATTCAGGGCAATGGTAAACAACCCGTGCCGATCGATTACAGCATGGAAAAAAAGCCGGATGGTTGGAAGGTTTATGACGTTACTGTGAGTGGTGTGAGTTTGGTGACCAATTATCGCGGGACTTTCAATAGTCAAGTTCGTAAGGGCGGTATTGAAGGATTATTGAAGACACTAACTGACAAAAACAAGTCCCTGGAAGGAAAAAAATAATCTAATCTGTTATTACTATCATGGCTTCGGTTTACACTGAAAATGAAAAGATTATGGTGCAGGGCGCTGTGACCATTGATGATGTCGTCACGATAACCCAACGTGGAATGACGTTGCTTGATCGACATCAAAGCATTGTCGATCTTGCTCAGGTGACCGAAGTTGATTCTTCAGCCATCAGCATGCTTTTGGAGTGGTTGCGTGCAGCCAGGAAAAAAGGCTTGCATGTACAGTTCATCAATTTACCTGCCAATCTCGAGAGTTTGATTCAGCTATATGGTGTTGTAGAGCTGATTGCAATTTCTAAGCATCATACGATCGATCAAGCTGCTGTTTGATTTGATTATATTGTGTTTCTGAAGTATTAATCGTCCGATGTCACCAGCTATTGAAGTTAAGCAGGTATGCAAGCGCTATGGCAGCTTGTCAGCATTAACAAATATCGATCTGGAAATCCATAGCGGTGAATTCTTTGCATTGTTAGGTCCAAATGGTGCGGGCAAAACAACTTTAATCAGTATCATCGCCGGTCTTTCTTTTGCCAATAGCGGATCAGTGAATGTGATGGGACACAACGTCATTACACACTATCAGCAAGCACGCCTCAATTTGGGAATCGTGCCGCAAGAATTGGTGTTTGATCCCTTTTTCACAGTTCGTGAAATTTTACGGATTCAATCCGGTTACTACGGTATCAAGGAGAATGCCCGCTGGATCGATGAGATCATAGAGCGATTGGATCTTACCGATAAGGCGGATGCCAATATGCGCGCATTATCCGGTGGAATGAAGCGCCGTGTCCTGGTTGCGCAGGCGTTGGTGCATAAACCGCCGGTTATCATTCTGGATGAACCGACAGCCGGTGTGGATGTTGAATTACGTCAGACATTGTGGGAATTCATCCAGCAACTGAACAGAGACGGGCACACCATCGTATTAACCACGCATTATCTGGAAGAAGCGGAAACGTTGTGTAATCGTGTAGCGATGCTGAAAGACGGAAAAATTATTGCGTTGGACAGCACGCAGAACCTGATTGGTAAAATGACTTCAGGGAATTCATTGCGATTAAGATTGTTACCCGACGTATTGCCATTATCGTTACAAGTTCTACAAATTAATCGCAGCAACGGCCTGTATGAATTGCGGATCGACGACTATGCGCAGGTGGAATTCATTTTGTCGACATTAAGATCCGGGCAAACCCAGATACTGGAAATGCACTTGCAGCAACCGGATTTGGAAGATGTTTTTGTCAATCTCATGAAAAACAGTAGAAATAAATCAAAATGACGGGCTTTGTTACATTGCTGTATAAGGAATTACTACGTTTTTGGAAAGTTGGTTTTCAGACGATCCTGGCACCGATGATTTCAACGCTGCTTTATTTGTTGATTTTTTTTCATGTTTTGGAAGCACACGTAGAAGTTTATCCGGATGTGGCGTACACCATTTTTCTGATCCCTGGGCTGGTGATGATGGCGGTGATTCAGAATGCGTTTGCAAATTCATCATCCAGCATCATACAGTCGAAGATTAGCGGTAATATCGTGTTTATTTTGTTATCACCTTTATCTTATCGTGCCATATTTTTTGCGTATATATTGGCAGCCATTGCGCGGGGATTATTGGTTGGTCTGGGTGTTTATCTGGTCACAGTGATCTTTTTTGACGTTCCATTGCAGTTGCCATTGTTGGCTCTATTGTTTGGGATTCTGGGAAGCGGCATACTCGGTGCAATGGGATTGATCGCCGGTATTTGGGCGGATAAATTTGATCAATTGGCAGCTTTTCAAAATTTTATCATTCTACCACTGACATTTTTATCCGGTGTTTTCTACAGCGTTCATTCGCTACCTGCGGGTTGGCAGGTAATATCCCATCTTAACCCGTTTTTCTACATGATTGATGGATTTCGCTACGGCTTCTTCGGCGTGTCCGATATTTCACCTTATGTTAGTCTTGGAATTATGGCAATATGTTTAATCGTAATTTCCACGTTTACTATCCGGCTACTGAGAAGTGGCTATAAGCTACGCCATTGAATGGCATATTCTAATTTGGCATTTTCATACTATAACGAGGAGAATTTGAAATGATTTCAGCCGAAAATATCAAAGCGCATATCGAGTCATCGTTACCCTGCGAATACGTGCAAGTGGCAGGCGATGACGGTCGGCATTTTGAAGCGCTTATCGTAAGCACTCAATTTATAGGAAAAAATACGGTGCAACAGCATCAATTGGTTTACAAGTCACTGGGCGACAAAATGAAACAAGAAATTCATGCCTTATCGATGAAAACGATGACACCCGAGCAGTGGGCACAGATATCCTAAGTCATAAAGCAACCCCAAAGTCATTCCCGGATGAGCAATTCCTAATCATTATCCCTTTTATCATTCAACCTGGAAATCGCATTGTTTAGATTACTCGGCGCACTTCTCGGCTTCTTTATTTTTGGATTGTTCGGTGCCATCGTAGGCTTCATTGCCGGTGCTGTTATCGATCGTTACAGAAATTTCGGGCCGGCGGGCATGAATCCTTTTAATGCAGTGCGCCGTCAGTCCGTTTTTCTGGAAACTGTTTTCATATTGATGGGCAAATTGGCCAAATCGGATGGCCGCGTTTCAGAAACCGAAGTCTCACACGTGGAACAATTCATGGCAAAGCTGGGCATGACATCTGATCATCGCTTACGAGCTATCGCCTTGTTTAAACAAGGCGCTTCACCCGATTATGATATTCATCCAAAAATCGATGAATTCCTTGCCATATGTGGATATTCCAATAGTTTGAGGCAAATGTTGCTGGTTTATCTGATCATCATGGGATTATCCGATGGCCATTTAAATGCTGCCGAAGAAAAATTATTGCGTATCGTTGCTGACCGTCTCGGTTATAGCCATATAGCCTTTAACCAACTGCTGGATATGGTGTTAAATCAGATGCATTTTGCCGGCGGACAGAGTACTTCTGCCAATGCGCTGGATGATGCCTATAAGGCATTAGGCATCAGCAAAGACAGTACCGATCAGGAAGTCAAGCGCGCATATCGTAAATTGATGAGCCAATATCATCCAGACAAATTGATGGGGCAGGGGGTACCGGAGGAAATGATCGTTGTAGCGACTGAGCAAGCCAAAGAAGTACAGGCTGCATATGATTTGATCAAAAAACGCCGAGACCAGAATCGTGATGCCGCATAACGTTATAATATTTAACTGAATTCCGAACAAAAGAATGAAACCGCTGCTGTATAGTTTCCGCCGTTGTCCATTTGCCATTCGCGCTCGATTGGCGATTACAATCAGCGGCGTGGCAGTAGATACACAGGAAGTCAGTTTGCGTGCCAAGCCGAAAGAAATGCTGGAATGCTCGCCCAAGGGCACTGTACCGGTATTAAAGCTTGCCAATGGACGCGTGCTTGAACAGAGTTTAGACATCATGCACTGGGCGCTATCACAAAATGATCCAGAACGCTGGCTGGATAACGATCATGTCGTAGCAACTGAAATGATGTCGCTGATTCAGAGCAATGATGAATGGTTTAAACCGAAGCTGGATCTATATAAATACGCCGTGCGATTTCCAGAGCACTCCGAATCCTATTATCGTAAACAAACAGAGCCTTTCCTGGGGGATTTGGATGTCCGGCTGAGTAGCGATGGGTATCTGCTGGCGGGCCGTTATACCTTGGCAGATATGGCGATCTTTCCATTCATCCGGCAGTTTTCCAATGTCAATCCGGAGTGGTTTTCTGCCTCCCCATACCGGCATTTAATTCAATGGCTTGATCGTTTGATCAGATCGTCTTTATTTCATAGCGTGATGCAAAAAGCAGGCGGCTAAGAAAGCTTCTGTGTCACTGTTGATTTGCGTAGACTGAGGCGTGCAGTCAAATTTGAGGTCTATGTGATTAAGGAGTGAGAAGATTTGTATAATATCGCTGTTTATATTCCTCATGAATAAAAAATTGGTTTAGGTGAGTGCGCCAACGGGATGAATAGAATTGTTGCATACCTTCCCGCTACCACCTAAGCGATCAAGAGCTCGCTAAAATAACGTTTGAAAACTACCATACCACACCGCATAAGCGATTATACCGATCGGGGTAAAGCGTTTTATCTGTGAGGTAAAAGATGATCGGTCACAATGATTGCACAATTCTGTTGAACGACAGTGAAGTTGTGCGTAATCACTTCAAGCAATATCGCAGAGGCGGTTTGGCCGTTTCGCAAAAAATGATGTTGGTGGCAGCGGCGCTGCGCTTTCAGAAGAACAGCAGCAGTCGCCGGATCAGCATTGGCGCGAGTGATCCCTATCGCGCTGCTTGGCCGTATTTTCGTCATCTGTATTATCATTTGCAGAGCGTCACAAAATACTTACCAGATTCAAAAGTCGAATTAATCTTCTATCTGCCCTATGCACTCGATCTAAGTTTGATTAAGTGCTATTGGCGATTCTTCAAAAAAGAAATCCCGGATGGTTAGTAGGATGAAACCTTTGTCTATCTCAGGTGAGCTTGCAATGATTTTTTGCTGCTTCCGAGTGGTATATGGAAATACTACGGTCTTTGTTGATTGATAATTCTCAAATTATCAATCGCGCCTTAATGCCGAAATTTGAAGCGCGGAAAGTATAACTCCAGTAATAGTGCATTTTCATATCCTTGTTTCAAGCATCGCTATTGATGAATTTCACTAAAATTCTTGGAATCTTTGTTAAAGAAAATATTTTCCTGTGTCGTAAGAAAACTCTTACTTTTTGACTTAAGAGTCAAGTAGAAAAAAATGTGCACATCAATCATAGGTAGAAATATCTGCTAACAATATGAAAATATTGAGATTATAAATTCTTAAGGTATATCACGGGCGATAATTCAAGATTCCATATAGAGAAAAGAAAGGAGTGTAACCATGCTACAGGAGCAAGCGGCAAATAAGATTACTGAGTCATCAAATCCGGCGATTAGCCCCATGGCTAATGAATTTTTAACATTTTGCTTAGGTAGTGAGGAATATGGGATAGAGATATTAAAAGTGCAAGAGATTCGAGGCTATGACGCTATCACCCAAATTGCCAATGCGCCTGAATTCATTAAAGGTGTGGTCAATTTGCGTGGAATCATCGTGCCGATTATCGATTTGAGGATCAAATTCCGGCTGGGTAGCGCAGATTATGATCAATTTACCGTGGTAATTATTTTAAATGTAGCTGGTCGGGTGATGGGTATCGTAGTAGATGGGGTATCCGATGTGATTACGCTGGGAAATGAACAAATACGCCCTACTCCGGAACTGGGTTCTGTGATTGACACTGAATATATCATGGGTTTAGGAACAGTTGACGAGCGCATGCTGATATTGGTTGACATCGAGAAGCTGATGAGGAGCCGCGATATGGGGTTGATTGATCATAGTATTAACTAGCTAAACTATTTTTCAAGAAAATTAAAGGAGAATCTTAATGTTTACAAATACTTCTATAAAGTTTCGCTTGGTGTTTGTACTGAGTATGATGACGGTACTTTTGGTAGGTGTTGGTGCTGTAGGTTTATACGGTTTTAATCAATCCAATGCTTCGCTCAAGTCGGTATACGAAGATCGTACTGTAACATCAGTCCAGTTGGGATCAATTCTGGATGTTTGGTATCAAGTTCGAGAAAATGCAAAAAACGCGATTGAATCAAAAAACACTGCCACAGCAAAAGCCTTAGGAGAGGAGGCGAACAAATTAGTGCGGCAGAATGAAGGTGTTTGGGCTAAATATCTGGAAACTTATTTGACGCCTGAAGAGGTAGTGCTAACCAAAACAAAAGGGGAGCAGCATGTCCAATACGTGCAATCGATGAATCGTACTATTCAACTTGCATCGGCGGGAGAATTCGAAGTTGCAGCACAGAATCTTGCATCTGACACAGTGCCAAAATTTAATGCATTGCGTGACACTGTTTTTGCATTACTGGATTTGCAAGGAAAAACTGCAGAAATAGAATATGCACATTCACAAAACAGCTACGAGGTTATTTTTATGGCCTTAATCGCTACAATATTAGCCGGTGCGATATTAGCTTTTGTTTTAGGTTTTCTGCTATTGAAATCTATTGTTGATCCGTTAGACGA
>CADEDJ010000036.1 GCA_902826055.1 uncultured Nitrosomonas sp.
ACCCATGTGCCAAGTTACCCTGACCAACTGATTTCGAGTCAGCGCCGTTATAGCCGCTTCGGTACCTCTCCTTTTTATTAAAGACTAGCTACATTCGTTTGATTTGTTACATGTCTGCTCAGTTATCTGATGAGATAAGTCTATTTTTTATGCAGTTACTGTCATGGCATGACGCATTTTCTGCAGCGCTTTGGCTTCAATCTGGCGGATACGCTCTGCTGACACGCCCAATTCATCAGCCAGTTCATGCAATGTCGCCGTATCTTCTTCTCTTAACCAGCGGGCTTCAATAATATAGCGGCTGCGATCGTCCAAGCAAGCTAGCGATTGTTGCAAACCTTTTTCGCGCCCCAGATTGATCTGCTCTCTTTCGAGAATTTGAGAAGGTTCTGTGCCATCAGTCAGATAATTGATTGGACTTATCATGTCTTCTTCTTCATCGGACATGGGTTCGAGTGAAATATCTGAGCCATTGAAACGTTTTTCCATTTCAACCACTTCCTCAGATTTAACGCCCAATTGCTTGGCCATAGTATCCACTTCATCTGGATTCATTGTATCCAATCCTTGTTTCATGCTTCGTAAATTAAAAAATAATTTGCGTTGCTGTTTGGTGGTAGCTATTTTGACTAAACGCCAGTTACGCATGATAAATTCATGGATTTCTGCTTTTATCCAATGCACAGCAAAAGATACTAATCGTACACCGCGTTCAGGATCAAACCGCTTGACTGCTTTCATCAAACCAACATTACCTTCTTGGATTAAATCGGCTTGCGGAAGACCATAACCTTTGTAACCACGAGCTATAGCTACCACAAAACGCAAATGAGACAATATTAATTTTTGGGCAGCCTCTATATCGCCATGGTCCCACAGCCGTCGCGCCAAGTTAATCTCTTCTTCTTGTGAAAGAATAGGAAATGAATTAGCAGACTGAATATAACTTTCAAGACTTCCTCCCACTACCGGCAGTGTTAAAGCATTCGTCATTATAATAATCTCCTTGTGATGAATAATTACCGCTTCTTTCGCGCAATTTTAGCACTCTGTAAATGAGAGTGCCAACATTCAGAAAAGTTTCTCTCATGCCGAGCCAATATCTATCGGGGTTCAATTTGCCAAAGATGGCTTGCGACTGATAAGCGCGCACCTAACCACCCAAGCCATGCTGAAAATACAAGCAAACTGATACTATCTCCGGTAGAAAGATGTTGTAAATGCACTTCAAAGCTATAGAGTTCAGCAAGCCGTACAAGCTCATGATTAATTGATTCGATTGCAAATGTAACGATAAACCACGCAGTCGCTCCTCCTGCCAGTCCTTCGGTGGCGCCAAAATAAAGAAATGGACGGCGGATAAAACTATCGGTTGCACCAATCAACTTGGAGATTTCGATTTCATCTTGCTTAGTGAGAATTTGTAAGCGGATTGTATTAAACATTATGGCAATAATCGCAGTGCTTAATAAGATTGCCAGCATTAACACAACAAAGCGGCCTAATTGAAGTAAAGCATGCAGGCGTTCTAGCCATGCAGAATCAAACTGCACATGCTCAACTTCCGGCCAATTCTGTATTTCTGCTCGCAACTGTTCAAGCGTTTCGGCAGTACCCTGCACAGTGTGAATAATAAATGCATCCGGAAGCGGATTACGTTCCAGAGTATTGGTGATATCAGTAAATCCATTGCTTTGCTGCAATCGCTGCAACGCAACTTCTTTTGAAATAAATTGGAAGCTGACGATTTGGGTATTTTCTTCTAAATGCTGCTTGATTTTTGCGATATTTTCGTTATCGATATTTTTTTTAAGAAATATGCTCATTTGCGGCGAACTTGCTGCCTGACCAGAAGCCAATTGCAGATTTTTCATGAGGAGATAAACACCTGTTGGCAAACTAAGCGCGATACCCATCACAATTACACTGAGCAAACTGGTTATGGGAGTAGAAATTATTCGTTTAAGTGTAAGAAAAAATACAAACACATGCTGCGTTAACCATGCACGGATCATACTGCCAATTTTCCTTGTTTAAGCAACAGGATGCGATGCTGTGTATCTTCTAATAAAGACGCATCATGCGTTGCTATCAGCACAGTGACACCTACCTGATTAAATGATGTAAACATTGCCATAATATCTCTTGCATAATCAACATCGAGATTACCTGTCGGCTCATCGGCAATTAGAATGTTTGGTCGATGAACCACTGCGCGTGCAATACACAATCGCTGCCTCTCCCCTCCTGATAGCGCAATAGGCATGGCCTTCTCTTTTTTTAATAACCCAACTTTATCGAGCGCTGCACGGACACGGCTAGCTACTGTTTTGCTATCAAAGTTACTGATTTGCAGCGGCAATAAAACATTATCAAAAACATTGCGATCAAACAATAGCTTATGATCCTGAAAAATAAAGCCAATTTTACGGCGTAAATAAGGAATAGCACCGAGTTCGAGCTGAGCGATATTTTGTCCGCTGATTGCAATAGTGCCGGAAGTCGGGCGTTCTATCGCAGCAATCAATTTTAATAATGTGCTTTTACCAGCTCCTGAGTGACCGGTCAGAAATACCATTTGACCAGATTCTACTGTTAAATCAATGTTATTGAGTGCAACGTAACCATCCGGATAGCGTTTGGAAACATTTTTAAAAACGATCATGTATTATTCTTGCTATCGATAATTCAATCAAACATTGCTTCAACAAACTCTTTAGCATCAAACGGCCTTAAGTCATCCAAACCTTCACCAACACCTACAAAACGCAGTGCTGGTGGTTTTTGCGGATATTGCCCGGCAATAGCTGCAACTACGCCACCTTTCGCAGTACCATCCAGCTTGGTTAAAATCAGACCCGTAACGCCTAATGCCTCATCAAAAGCTTTAACTTGCGCAATTGCATTTTGTCCCGTATTCGCATCCAGCACCAGTAAAACTTCATGTGGTGCACCTGGTATGGCCTTGGCGATAACACGCTTTACTTTTTTTATTTCTTCCATTAAATGCAATTGAGTAGTCAAACGACCGGCGGTATCAGCAAGCACAATATCAATGCCGCGGGCTTTGGCTGAGGTGACGGCATCAAAAATTATAGCTGCCGGATCACTTTTTTTATCGGGATCAGCGTCTGGAGCAATTACAGTAACATTATTGCGTTCACCCCAGACAATCAATTGTTCGCGTGCCGCTGCACGGAAAGTATCGCCGGCAGCCAGTAATACCGATTTGCCTTGCGTTTGAAAATACTTTGCAAGCTTACCAATAGAAGTGGTTTTCCCTACACCGTTGACACCTGTTATCATAATGACAAAAGGCGTTTGCGTAGTGGTATCCAGTGGTTGAGACAATGGCTGCAGTATTGCAATCAGTTGTTCCTTAAGCGCCTGCTTCAACTGTACAGAATCGGTTAGCGCATCGCGTTTAACTTGCTTACGCAAATTTTCAAGTAATAAATGGCTAGCACTGACACCCACATCCGAAGTTAACAACACAGTTTCCAGTTCTTCATAGAGTGCCTCATCGATCTTACCGCCACCAAATAAACCCGACAGTTGCTTACCCCAGCTTTGCCGGGTACGTGCCAGACCTAATTTGAGTTTGCTGGCTAAACTTGCTGATTGACCGGACTGAGATTCAGACTCGATATCTGATATGGCTGCTGCTTCCGCGGAATCTGCTGAATCTTTTTTAGATTTAAAAAAACTAAACATTCTGGTAGGCTCTATTAAAATTTTAAAATTTTGAAATTTTCAAAGTTTAATTTTATTCTGTTTACTCAAACTTAGGTTAGTAAAAATGAAGCCTCACTATCATATTGGGAGTACGTTCTCTCACATTATTTCATTTTCCGGCTCATTGCTGCTGATAAGCCTGTTAGTTTCGCTACCGGCATTTGCCAATCCGCATGAATATTCACTTGCCAATGGTCTGAAATTAATTGTAAAGCAGGACCATCGCTCGCCCGTGGTGGTAACGCAAATCTGGTATAAAGCCGGCAGTATTGACGAAGTTAATGGCTTAACTGGTGTAGCTCATGTTCTCGAGCATATGATGTTCAAAGGTACAAAAGAAGTTCCTAATGGCGAATTTTCAAAAAAGATCGCCGCCGCTGGCGGACGTGAAAACGCGTTCACCAGTTATGATTACACGGGTTATTATCAGCAGCTGCATAAACAACATTTGCCTATGGCCATGAAACTTGAATCAGACCGCATGCGTAACCTGATTCTGACTGAAGAGGAGTTTGCCAAAGAAATCAAAGTTGTCATGGAGGAAAGGCGGTTGCGTACAGATGATCAGGCGCGTGCATTGCTGTATGAAAAAATGATGGCAGTGGCTTATCAATCACATCCTTATAAAAATCCGATCATCGGCTGGATGAATGACTTGGAAAACATGCGTGTAGAAGATGCGCAAGACTGGTATAACCACTGGTATGCGCCTAATAATGCCATATTGGTTGTTGTGGGTGATGTCGATGGCGATGAAGTTTTCAAACTAGCACAGGAAAGCTATGGTGTTATTGAAAAGCGCCCGCTGCTTACCATGGATGCGCGCAAACCACAGATTGAACCGCCTCAACTGGGCATCAAGCGGATAACGGTCAAAGCGCCCGCAGAATTACCCTATCTCATCATGGGTTACCATGCACCGGTGATTAAAGATGCTGCAGCAGATTGGGAACCCTACGCCCTGGAAGTATTGGAAAGCGTTTTAGATGGCCACTCCTCTGCGAGACTGAATAAAACACTGGTACGCGAAAAGCAAATTGCCAATTCTGCGAGCGCCGGTTATAGCGCAATAGCACGCGGCCCTAGTATCTTTTTTCTTAGCGCTGTTCCGAGTTCAGGAAAAACAGTAGCAGAACTTGAGCAAGCTTTACGTGATGAGATTGAAAAAATTATTAAAGAAGGCGTTACCGAAGAAGAGCTTGCGCGGGTTAAAGCGCAGGTGATAGCCGGCCATGTGTATCAACGTGATTCCATTTTCTCCCAAGCAATGCAAATTGGAAGATTGGAAAGTACAGGATTGTCCTATCGGAACATAGATACTATTCTAGAAAAGCTGAAAACCGTTACTGCTGAGCAAGTGCGAGATGTTGCAAAGAAATATTTCAATGAAGACAGTCTAACGGTTGCAGTATTGGACCCACAACCGTTAGCACAGAAAAAACCAATTGCACCACCAAGTAACTTAAGACACTAATTCTTTAATTTTTCTGGCAATTAGTTATTTTTTCTATCGCCATGTGCATGATCATTATCTTTCTGATGATCATGTTTTTTCATATGACACATCATTTGGTTCATTTCTGTTTCATCTAAAAAACCATCTTTGTTGATATCTTTTTTATCAAACATAGCTTCATGATGCTTGATGAATTCTTGTTTGCTGATCTTACCATCTTTATTTTCATCAACCGATGATTTCATATGCCCACATTGATGGCCTTGGTGATCGTTATGATCACCGGACTTCCCGTCATCATGACTATGACTCCCACCTTGGCCACTTTGATGTTGATGTGCGCCTGCTTTAGCCGTATCGGCAGCAAATACAACTGTAGTATTCAATGTAAGGATAAAAACGGCTCCCGTGGCAATGGAAACTAAATTTTTTATGAGCGGCATGTTACTTCTCCTAATTTTTATAATAAGTCATTGAAGAATTAAATTTTTATGAAACCATTAAAAGAACCCAAACCGGGGGTTCGACGAACGGTACAAAGGTTCGGTATACAACATGATACGTTGAGAAAGCATAATTAATGATGGCGGTTCAGGCAACAATAAAATGTCGGCGATAATATTTCAGTTCATTGATGGAATCGTAAATATCAGCCAAAGCCTCATGTTTACTTTCCTTAGTCAGCCCGGCTGCAATTCCCGGTTTCCAGCGTTTGACCAACTCCTTGAGTGTACTGACATCCAAGTTGCGATAATGAAAATAGGCCTCCAGTTGTGGCATTGAACGAACCATAAAACGCCGATCCTGGCAAATCGAATTGCCGCACATGGGCGATACCCCAGAGGGTACATGTAATTTCAAAAACTCGATCATTTGGGTTTCTACTTCATTTTCATTTAATCGAGACGCTTTAATTTTATCGATGAGGCCGGATTTAGCATGGGTAGATTTGTTCCATTTGTCCATACCATCCAGCACTTCATCGGATTGATGCACGACCAGAACCGGACCTTCAGCAATGGTATTGAGCTGTGAGTCGGTAATGACCAAAGCCACTTCAATGATACGATCAGTATCTGGATTGAGTCCGGTCATCTCCATATCAACCCAGATGAGGTTATTGTTATCTTGTGTCATAATTATTTCGATATTTTTTGAATAAAATGCGCTTAATTGTGTCATATTGGTACTAGTCCGTCACTTTTATACAATTAATAGCAAACCGATTAATTGATAACAGTATTTATTTCATACCATTCTTTTGTTAATTTAACTATCAACTATGCACACATTTACATTGATTTTTCTTATTGCATTATTGTTGACGACACTCACCCAGATTTGGTTGTCGGCAAGGCATATTCGCCATGTGCGCGCGCATCAGGAGAAAGTACCGGAAGAATTTGCCAGCCAGATCAGCTTAACTGATCATCAGAAAGCTGCAGATTACACCTGCGCAAAAACTCGCGTGGGGTATCCCAGTATTCTGTTGCATGTTGTACTTTTACTGGCATTCACATTGGGTGGGGGCTTAAATCTACTCAGTGAATTCTGGTCAGCTTGGTTGAGCGATCCATTAGCACATGGCATGGCACTGATTATCAGCACTTTTTTTATTATGAGTGTAGTTGAAATCCCATTGAGCTACTATCGCACTTTTGTGATCGAGGAACAATACGGTTTTAACAAAATGACATCAACTATGTTTTTTACAGATCTGGTGAAACAAGCAGCATTAGGCCTGTTGCTCGGAGTGCCTTTGCTTTTTGGTGTGCTCTGGTTGATGGAAAAAATGGGAGAAAATTGGTGGCTCTATGCATGGTTAGCATGGATTGCATTCAATTTATTTGTTTTGGCAATTTTTCCTACTTGGATTGCGCCACTGTTCAATAAATTTACCCCATTGGAAGATGCCACACTCAAAACACGCATTGAGCAATTGATGAACAAGTGCGGTTTTAAAACGAGCGGATTGTTTGTCATGGATGGCTCACGCCGCAGCAACCACGGTAATGCTTATTTCACCGGTTTTGGCAAAACCAAGCGCATTGTTTTTTTTGATACCTTGCTATCGCGTTTAAACCCGGCTGAGATCGAAGCAGTTTTGGCACATGAACTGGGACATTTCAAGCACCGTCATGTAATCAAACGCATTGTCATTTCGTTCGCAATGAGCCTGGCTTTTCTGTGGATGCTTGGGTATTTGATGGAACAACGCTGGTTTTACGAAGGCTTGGGAGTATCGGTATCAGCCGTACCGTCAACGGCAATGGCATTATTGCTGTTTTTCCTGGTGATGCCGGTATTCACATTCCTGCTGCATCCACTTTCCAGTATTTATTCACGCAAACATGAGTTTGAGGCTGATGCCTATGCCGCGCAAAATTCTTCGGCGGATGATTTGATTCATGCATTGGTTAAACTGTATCAAGACAATGCTGCAACGCTCACGCCGGATCCGCTGCATTCGGCTTTCTATGATTCGCATCCGCCGGCATCAATCCGTGTGGCGCATTTACAAAGTCAGGGGCAAGCATGAGCAATACCGTATGTGATTTAACTTCCAAACAGTGTAAACCGTGCGAAGGCGGCGTTCCACCGCTATCAAGTTCTGAAGTGATTGCTTTTTTACAGCAACTGGAAGGCTGGCAACAGCAAGACAAACAAATCAGCAAAACCTACACGTTTAAAAATTACTACCAAACCATGGCCTTTGTGAATGCGGCAGCATGGATTTCGCACCGCGAAGATCACCACCCTGACATGCTGGTTGGTTACAATCAATGTGTGGTTACGTATACCACGCACGCAATTGGCGGCTTATCCGAGAATGATTTCATCTGTGCAGCTAAAATCGATAAGCTTTTTTCAATTTGAGTATTTCTCGTAAAAAAGCCCAGCCGCAAACAGAGCGCTTAAACGGATTAGTAATTGCCGCATTTGGCCGGCATTTCTCGGTTGAAACAGCAAGCGGTGAAATCATCTCCTGTGTTATGCGCGGCAAGAAAGGCGGCATCGCTTGCGGCGATCAAGTGGAATACCAATCTACTACTACCGGGCAGGGCGTGATCGAGGCGATTAAGCCGCGCACTTCAAAGTTGTACCGCAGCGATGCGTACAAAGAAAAAATCATCGCTGCTAACGTGACGCAAGTAATTATCGTAGTTGCGGCAATTCCGAGTTTTAGCGAAGAATTGATCAATCGCTGCTTGATCGCGGCTGAAAGTGAAAATATCGAAGTTTTAATCGTGTTGAACAAAGCCGACTTGATTGAGCCGACACAAGCGGCGATGGAAACATTGTCGTTATACCGCGACCTGGGTTATCGCGTGCTTCCCATTTGCGCCCTGCAAGATGTTTCCGCGCTGCGTTCCTATTTGCACAATCATCTCAGCGTTCTCGCCGGGCAATCCGGCATGGGTAAATCGACATTGCTCAACACGCTGATTCCACAAGCCCGGCGTGCTACTGCGGAAATATCCGAAGCGCTCGATTCCGGCACCCACACCACCACGCACTCACAGCTTTATCATATCGATACGAATAGTGCAATTATCGATTCCCCGGGATTCCAGGAATTTGGACTCAGCTATATTCCACAAGAAAATCTAACCTGGGGTTTTATCGAATTTCACCCCTACATCGGTCAGTGCAAATTCAGCAATTGCCGGCATAATCAAGAGCCAGGGTGTGCAGTGGTCCAAGCTGCGCAGCAAGGAAAAATTCATCCCAAACGATTGGCTTTTTATCAACGCTTGCTGCACTGAAAATAGTCGATTGTTAGAACGAGTCTGGCGTGTTTTAGAGTATTACCGCATCCGCGAAGATGCGGTGTATATTTATGACATGGGATTTGATGCAATTGACTAAGCAATACCACCTAAGCCTAATAAACTCAGATCAAGGGTTCCATTAACAATAACATCGCCGTACCAAAACTCACCAATCAGTGTTGCAGTATCGCCCGCAATCAGACCGGCTAATTCCTGATTGCTACGATTTGCGGGATCGTTTAAAGCATCAGCGAGTAACGACCGGTATTCGTCAGCATTGCTGCCGTTATGAGAAAAATTTTTGAGCTCACTTAATTCCGTATCATCAAGCGCAGAATATAGGTTTATCAACGTGCCATAGAATAAGGATTCGATGCTTTCGTTGGTTGCAGGAACATTATTGCCCAAATGCGAAACACCCAATTCATCCGGAGTAAAGAGACCATCCTCGGTTTGATAGCCGAATACAGGTCCAAAAAACTCGCTGTAATCCTCTGGAATAACGTTAGGTTTTACCCGGTCAGCGAGAGAAGCTGTCGATAACGCATCGCTGCGATCGTTAAACCCGACCAAACTGGCCAGATCGCCTAATTCGGAGTTAAACAGGATTTTGACATCATCAAGTTCCTTACTGTCCAATCCGGAGGACAAAAGATACTCGCTGATAATATCTGTTGAGTATCCAGTGATGTCGCTGAAGTGTTGAATGGTGATGCCGAAATTTTCTGCAGCATTAAAAATGACCTCGGGCTGCTCAATATTAGCCAAAATAAATTCATTGGCTTGTTCAACGGTAACTTGATAGTGTGCCAAAACTTCCTGTCCTGTAGCCATTGGATATTCCTTTTAAATTAATCAAATAAGATAGATATTACCAGCGCATGATTAGTTCGTTGCGCTGCTAGCGAGAGTAATCAGAGCAATTGTCGTGAGCGCAGACCTCGAAATCATTTTTTAACATACTTATTCCTTTTGTTGCTTAAGAAAATTTATTGAAAGACTCCAAATCAAACCGGCTTACCATCATTTTTGATCACCCAATCAATTCTAATCACTCTCGCTTTCAACGCTGTGAAAAAACACAACGTGCGATTTTTATTGATTAAACATTCATTGACGCGCCAAAGGTGCTGCGGCATGATGCGTGCATCAAAAAACAACCGGCATTAAGCCTGTTTGTTGAGATTCTGAATCCACTAAACGTGACCACTTTATGACTACCAACTTTAATCGCCGATGGGCAATAATTGCCGGCCCGCTATTGGCTGCCGCAGTGGCATTCAGCATGGATCACTGGGGCTGGCAAACGCAAGCGTGCTGGACCGGCGCGGTGGCAGTTTTGTGTGTGGCGTGGTGGATTTTTGAGCCGATTCCTATTCCCGCCACATCGATCATTCCATTGGCAATTTTTCCTCTGACAGGTGTGTTACCCCAAGAAAAAATTGCGGCGGCCTATGGCAATGAATTGATTTTGTTGATGCTTGGCGGGTTTATTTTGTCAGCAGCGATGGAACGCTCCGGTGCGCATCGCCGCATTGCATTGGGCATGGTCAATGTCATGGGTGGTCATAGCAGCCGCCGTATAGTGCTGGGGTTTATGGTGGCGGCTGCGGCGTTAAGCATGTGGATCTCGAATACTGCGACAACGTTGATGATGCTACCGATTGCATTGGCGGTTATTGCGCAAAGCCCGGATAAAAAACTGGCGGTTCCGCTGCTCCTGGCAATTGCTTACGGCAGTAGCATCGGCGGTTTGGGCACACCGATCGGAACCCCGCCAAATCTGGTATTCATGCAACAATACGAGAAATTTACCGGCACAGCCGTGAGTTTCTTGCAATGGATGAACTGGGGACTGCCGGTAGTACTGATTTTTATTCCGATAGCCGGCTTGTGGCTAACACGTAAACTTCATTACCGCGGTCTCTTGACGATTCCACCCGCAGGCGCTTGGCGGCCGGAAGAGCGCCGCGTACTGATCATTTTCGCATTGACTGCGTTAGCGTGGATTACGCGCCTTGAACCTTTCGGCGGCTGGAGTACTTGGTTGGATCTCAAAGGCGCAAACGATGCCATCGTGGCGCTGGTTGCCGTGGTTGTATTGTTTTTGGTACCGAACGGCCGCGGCGGCAGATTAATCGATTGGGAAACGGCCGAGCGCGTGCCCTGGGGGATTTTAATTCTGTTTGCGGCAGGCATTGCCATTGCGCAAGCTTTCATGGAATCCGGTTTGTCACGCGCCATTGGCGATCACTTGACGATGCTGGCCAGCTTGCATCCATTGGTAATGATTGCCACCATCGCCTTGATCGTCACTTTCCTGACCGAAACCACCAGCAACACCGCAACCACAATTTTACTATTACCCATCCTCGCTTCCGCCGCACTCGGCGCCGGCCTCGACCCCAGCCTATTAATGGTACCGGCTGCGATGAGCGCAAGCTGCGCCTTCATGTTGCCGGTTGCCACCGCACCGAATGCCATCGTGTTCGGCAGCGGTCACGTCACTGTCGCCAATATGGCGCGGGAAGGATTGGCATTGAATTTTATCGGGGGGGTGGTGATTACGATAGTTTGTTATTTTTTGGTGATATAACGAGTTAAATAAAACTGAGTGCTGGTACAAGAAATTCATTAAAACCAAATTCATAAGCATTTTTCACATTTTCCGGAGAAATAAAATGAACACTTTGATTAATAAATTAGGCTGGATACTGTTTTCTCTTCTTGGCGCATCCGCCTTTGCCGTCATCGCTCTCAATCGCGGCGAATCAATCGGTGCAATCTGGATCGTTATCGCAGCGGTATGCGTGTATTTGATTGCTTTCCGTTTTTATAGCCTGTTCATCGCGAACCGGGTGTTGAAACTGGATGCAACGCGCATGACGCCGGCTTATAAGCATAACGATGGTCTGGATCATGTGCCGACCAATAAATATGTGTTGTTCGGTCATCACTTTGCAGCCATTGCGGGGGCGGGGCCGTTGGTGGGGCCGATTTTGGCGGCACAAATGGGTTATCTGCCGAGTATGCTGTGGCTGTTGGCTGGCGTGGTATTTGCCGGTGCGGTACAGGATTTCATTGTGTTGTTTATTTCCACCCGGCGCAATGGCCGCTCGCTCGGCGATTTGATCAAATCCGAACTGGGGCAATTGCCTGGCATGATTGCGATGTTCGGTACCTTTTTTATCATGTTGATCCTGTTGGCGGTGCTGTCATTAATCGTGGTTAAAGCGCTGGCAGAATCGCCATGGGGAACGTTTACGGTGGCGGCGACCATACCGATTGCGTTGTTCATGGGAGTTTATGCGCGCTATTTCCGTCCCTGCGCGATCGGTGAAATATCGTTGATCGGCTTTGTTTTGTTAATGTTGTCCATCGTTGCCGGACAGTATATTCAAGAAGATCCCGTGTGGGGCGAAGTATTTACTTTAACGGGTGAGCAGTTGACCTGGCTGCTGATTGGCTATGGTTTTATTGCTGCGGTGTTGCCGGTGTGGTTGTTGCTGGCACCGCGCGATTATTTGTCGACGTTCTTGAAAATCGGCACAATCGTCGGGCTGGCAATCGGCGTGATCATCATCTCCCCTGAGCTGAAAATGCCGGCACTGACGCAATTTATCGATGGCTCGGGCCCGGTCTGGTCGGGCGATTTGTTTCCTTTTCTGTTCGTTACCGTTGCTTGTGGCGCGATTTCCGGATTCCATTCACTGATTGCCTCCGGTACCACGCCTAAGATGATTCAAACTGAAACCGATGCACGCTTCATCGGCTATGGCGCCATGCTGATGGAATCATTTGTCGCCATCATGGCATTGGTTGCAGCAGCGGCATTGGAGCCCGGCATTTATTTCGCCATGAACAGCCCTGCGGCAATCATCGGCACCACAGCTGAATCGGCTGCGCAAACAATCACACAATGGGGATTTTATGTCACGCCGGAGATGATCACGCAAACGGCGCAGAATGTCGGCGAGCATAGCATCGTATCGCGTACTGGCGGCGCGCCGACGCTGGCGGTTGGCATGGCGCAGATTTTGTCGGAAGTTATCGGCGGCACGGCCATGATGGCTTTTTGGTATCACTTTGCCATTTTGTTCGAAGCATTGTTCATTTTGACCGCGGTCGATGCGGGAACGCGTGCAGGACGTTTCATGTTGCAGGATTTGCTCGGTTCGTTTATTCCTGCAATGAAACACACCGATTCTTTAACCGCCAGCCTGGTCGCAACCGGACTTTGTGTTGCCGGTTGGGGTTATTTTCTATACCAAGGGGTGGTTGATCCGTTGGGCGGCATTAATACGTTGTGGCCGTTATTCGGCATTGCCAATCAAATGCTGGCGGGCATTGCGCTGATTCTCGCCACCTGCGTGCTGTTCAGAATGAAACAGGATCGTTTTGCCTGGGTGACTGCCATACCGGTGGTATGGGTGAGCGTTTGTACGCTGACTGCGGCTTGGCAAAAGATTTTTCACGACAATCCGCGCATTGGTTTTCTTGCGCACGCGGAAAAATATCAGGAAGCGGTCGCGCAAGGCGTTATATTGGCGCCTGCCAAGTCGATTGAGCAAATGCAGCAAGTCATTTTCAACGATTATGTCAATACCTCACTTGCGGCCTTATTCATGGCAGTGCTGATCAGCATGCTGTTTTTCGGTGTCCGGACGGTACTGCAAGCACGTGGCATTCACCATCCAACTGTCCAAGAAGCACCTTTTGAGTTGTTACCCGCTTATGCCACGCCCGATAAATAATTACTGGAGGAATAAATAATGATTAACGCAATGACCCACGCTATTCAACGTATTTCACAAAGCATGCGCTTAATGGTCGGCGTGCCGGATTATGGCACCTATGTTGAGCACATGAAGGTCGCGCACCCGGATCGATCCATCATGTCTTATGAGGAATTTTTCCGCGAACGCCAGGAAGCGCGTTATGGCGGCAAAGGCAGAATGAGCCGCTGCTGTTAATGGGACTTACTGGCGCTAGTCAAGAAAGTAACCTTGCGTAAGCACCCACGCTTTCCATGCCGACAAGCACAATAGCGTAAAGAAGGCTGCCAACAAATCGTCAAACATCACGCCAAATCCCCCTTTGATATGGCTATCGTAGTATCGAATCGGCTGGGGTTTGGCAATATCAAAGAAACGGAACAAAATAAATGCAGCAAGCTGCCACACCCAATCGGCGGGTGTAAAGTATAAAACCAGCAAAAATGCCACAGTCTCATCCCATACCATACTGCCATGATCAGGTGCACCCAAAGCTTTACCACTAAGCCCGCATGCCCAAATACCGATAATGAACATGATATCAATCAGCAATAAAAAATACAGCGGACTGAGATAATAATTGACTACCCAGAATAACGGAAAGGCCGCAAGTGTACCCATCGTGCCGGGTGCGACAGGAATCAATCCGATACCGCCGGAAAATGCGATGAAATAGGCAGGATGACTGTAGACCAAACTTAAGTTAGGCTTAAACGGAACCGGTGAGTCGTGCAAATTATCAGCCTCGGGCGCTGAAGTGTTCATATCCTGAATTCTCCAATGTAATGATTTTTCCCTGACCATCCTTCACGATTACGCCCTTACCCGAACAAACTTCACCGATACGTGTAAGATGATGGATATCCAGTTCTTCAGCAAGGCTGGCAATTTTATTGCGATTGTCTGGGGATGCCGTGAAACATAATTCATAATCATCTCCGCCTGACAGCAAGCATTCGATTGCAAGTGGCATGTACAGGTATTTTTTTAATAACGTAGAGCAGGGGATCTTATCCATTGTAATGCATGCTGCTTTCTCCGAAGCAGTCAAGATGTGCCCTAAATCAGCGAGTAATCCATCAGATATGTCAATTGCACTATGCGCCAATCCAATCAAGCGCTGTCCCAGCGCAACACGCGCTTCCGGCATTAGCAATGCCGGCAAGCATTGCGCAATTTCTTCTGCAGCAAGCGAAATTTTCTTTAACTCGTGATTGAGCGCCAAAGCTGCATCACCTAAGTAACCGGAAATCCAGATGTCATCGCCCAATTGTGCGCCGCTGCGCCGCAATGCCTTACCGGTTGTTACTTCACCAATAATTTGGACACAAATATTAAGCGGTCCGGCAGTGGTATCACCACCGATCAATGTGACGTGATATTCATCAGCAAGTGCAAAGAAACCTGCGCTGAATTCAGTGAGCCATGAAGTTTTATGTTTAACTAAATCATCGGGCAGTGTCAGAGCCAATAACGCCCAGCATGGAGTTGCCCCCATTGCTGCCATGTCGGAAAGATTGACTGCAAGAGATTTATAACCCAACTTATAGGGATCGGTATCCGGAAAAAAATGCGTACCGCATACCAGCGTATCTGTAGATATAGCTAATTCGTTATGAGCTGGAGCTGCGATAAGTGCAGCATCATCACCGATTCCCAGCACTGCATTAGACGCAGGCCGTCTGAAATAGCGGCTAATGATATCGAACTCTGCACTCACACGGAAAAATTATGTCCGATTATTTGCCAACTTATGCGCTTTTATTTCGATGGCACGTAATTGGACTGCCAATTTATCTAATACGCCATTGACATACTTGTAGCCATCACTCCCGCCGTAAGTTCTGGCCAATTCTATGGCTTCGTTGATGATTGCCCGGTAAGGAATTTCCGGATGATGAATTAATTCAAAAGTACTCAATAGTAAAATTGCCATCTCTACCGGGCTCAGTTCATCTATAGAACGATCCAGGGAAGGCTGAATATGCTTACCCAGTGCCTCGACATCCTGCAATACCCCATGCAGTACATGCGAAAAATATTTGGTATCGGCATATTTGAACTTATCCGATTCACACAATTGTTGCTCTATAAAATCAGCTGTACCACCAGCAATTTTCCACTGATAAAGGCCTTGCAATACAAGTTCACGCGCAACGCGGCGCCGGCTTTTGTGCTTATTCATTTTTTTGTCGGCACTAGCAGCGGTTTCTGGAAGAGCACTCATCATAACTCGATTTCATCAATTTTTATCTGTAAATTAGCCATTTCCAATGCTACCTGTGCAACTTCAATGCCTTTTTGGTTCATACGAGCAATTGCTTGGTCGTCATTATCAGTCGTCAGTATGCCATTGGCAATGGGAATTTCTACTTCAATTTGCACCATCATCAAACCTCGTGCTGATTCATTAGCAACCACTTCAAAATGATAAGTATCGCCACGGATTACTGCGCCCAATGCAATGAGCGCATCGAACTGATCCGATATTGCCATCCTTTTTAATACCAGCGGGATTTCCCAAGCTCCAGGTACGGTTACTAGCAGGATATTAGAATCTTTCATGCCATTTTTTTTCAGTTCCGCAGTACATGCGCTCAGCAAGCCCTCTCCGATATCAATATTGAAACGGCTCATGACAATACCGACACGCAGATCAGTGCCATCCAAATTAGATTCAAATTCGAGTATATTGTCATAGTAAGGCATAGTTAACTCCTGTTTATTGATTGAAATTGACCACGATTACATCAATCAAATTTAGATTTTATCGCGAATGCGATTCCACATAACTGGTTACTTCCAAACCAAACCCAGTCACACTTGGCATTTTTCTCGGAGCTGCCAAGAGACGCATTTTTCCAACGTGAAGATCTTTTAAAATTTGTGCTCCAATACCATGATGGCGAAGATCGGCCTTAGTCACGCTGGACAAATGAGATTCCTTTAATTCAATACGCTCAATCAATTTAAGCGAACTTTCTTTACGATGCAACAGAACAATCACGCCTTGCCCCGTGTCAGCAATCAGTTTCATAGCTTCATGGATACTCCAGGAATGGCTAAAATCATGTATATCGAGTAAATCAACTACTGACAAAGGTTCGTGAACGCGTACCAGCGTTTCCATTGCCGGATCAATGTCGCCTTTAACCAGCGCCAAGTGAACGGTATTGGCTATTTCATCGCGATAGGCTATCAGCAAAAATTCACCATACAACGTTTGAATTGAACGCTCAGCGACGCGTATTACCAGACTCTCAGTTTGGCTGCGGTATTGAATGAGATCGGCTATAGCGCCAATTTTGAGTTGATGTTTACGGGCAAAATTCATTAAATCGGGTAACCGCGCCATACTACCATCTTCGTTCAGAATCTCACAAATTACCGAAGCTGGCGTTACCCCCGCCAATCTAGCGAGATCGCATCCTGCTTCTGTATGTCCGGCACGGACTAACACACCACCTTTTTGTGCCATCAATGGAAAAATATGTCCTGGTTGTACAATGTCTTGTGGTTTGGCATCTGCTTTAACGGCTACCTCAATGGTACGTGCGCGATCCGCTGCAGAAATACCTGTCGTAACACCGCTAGCAGCCTCTATCGATAATGTAAAATTAGTGCCTAAAGGTGCGCGATTGGTTGAAACCATTAAAGGCAAATCCAATTGATGGCATCTCTCTTCGGTCAATGTCAGACAGATTAAGCCTCTACCATGAGTGGCCATGAAATTGATTGCTTCGGCAGTGACAAAGTCGGCGGCCAGAACTAAATCCCCTTCATTCTCCCGATCTTCTTCATCGACCAGAATGACCATTTTACCTTGTTTAAGGTCGGCAATAATATCCTCAATGGCACTGATTCTCATACTTGCAATCCTATTTCATCTTGAATATTGAGCAACCTTGCCACATAACGTGCCAGCATATCCGTTTCCAGATTCACTCGCATGCCCGGCGAGAGCTCATTCAGAGTGGTCATTGCCAAAGTATGCGGGATTAAATTGATAGAAAACTCGTTGCCTCTGAGCGCATTGATGGTCAAGCTGACCCCATTAATAGCTATGGAACCTTTATGGGAAAGATAGCGCAGTATCGATTCGGGCGCTTGGATGATTAATTCAAAACATTCTCCAACAGATTCGAATTTAGCCACGATACCGATGGCATCCACGTGTCCACTCACCAGATGTCCACCTAGTCTATCCGATAAACGCATCGCCTTTTCTAGATTGACCCGCATAGTGACTTGATCAAGCCCTACGGTACAATTCAACGTTTCCTGCGAAACATTCATCTTGAACAGGTCTTTTTCCAATGCTGTTATCGTTAAACATACACCATTCACAGCGATGCTATCACCCACTTTAACATCACCCAAATCCAAGCTACCCGGTGAAACACTTAAACTCAATCCACGCGTATCGTTATTTTCTATCGGGCAGACCTTTTCTATTTTACCGATTGCTTCTACGATTCCAGTAAACACCTTAAATATCCTAACCTCGTTATATGGCATGGATCATATGGCAGGCATGGCTGGGAATCAGCAGTGCCTGCCATACTTTGATCTGTCCACTGCAGAAAATATTATATTTGCCGAGTATACCCGGTTTACGACCAGCCGGGCGGATTCCAAGGTATTAACTATAACTCTGTCATATCCTTGCTCAGCGCTTCTGACGCCCAAAACGGGATGAATCGAGTGTCACGTCAGCACGCTCCCAGGCTTTTTTGAAACGTGCTTCAATAAGCTTCGCCTCGCCGTCCTTGTTTTGCGCACGTAGTGCCTGCATCAATCCATAAAGCGCCCAGCCATTATTGCGATTACGCCGCAGATCTTCCCAATAAACCGTTTCCGCTTCGGCTGATTGCCCTGATTCCAACAGAATAGCACCGAGCGCTAACCGTGGCGGGAGATGAAATTCTGATGGCTCGGTATATACCAGTGCATCCTCTAAGCGCACTGCTTTTTCAAGGTATGCAATGGCCTGATCGAATTGACCATATGCCGCTGCGATTTCGCCCGCAAGAACTTCAGGTGCAATACGGAGCACTGTGTAAGTGGTATTTTTCGATAGCAGAGGATGGTCCAGGTGGGGATTCTTCATGATCCTGCGCAATGCGGCCAATTCCTGCTCAGCTTGCGGCAATTGCTGTGTGGCAACCAATGCGAGGCCACGGGCATAATGCCAGCTCCCGGTTAAAAAAGGATTGATTAATGGCGGTGCAGGTTCTGCAAGAATTTCCTTCCAATACCCGAATCTGGCAAGCGCCCAATAGGGCGTTACGCGGAAAATTGCTGTCAACGGAATTGTCTTGAGTACTTCATCACCAATCTTGCTGGCGGCTTCTTTTGCAGATTCGATCGCTATCTTGCTTTGGCCATCCATGGTAGCTGCAAACCAGAGAAAATGAATGTTGTGAGGATAGTACACCATGGGATATAAACCTTGCGCACTGCACTGCATGATGTACTCTTCATCTGCCGCAATAGCAAGCTGATTGCTCTTCATTGAATCAGCGTAACGCCCGACACGCTGATAAATGTGCGAGGCCATGTGTATCATATGACCTGCCTGCGGCATCAAAGTCAACAAAGTATCAGCAGCTTTTTCTGCCCGCTCCGGCATACTGGTTGGTTCTATCAGGTGAATATACATATGTAATGCACCAGGATGTTCCGGATGATGCCGCAATACTTCTTCTGTCAGCGCGACGATTTCGGCTGTGCCCTCATACGGCATGCCATCAAGCATCCAGTAGCCCCACGGCCGCAGATCCATCATGGATTCCACATACAGCATCGCAATATCAGGATCATCCGGAAAGCGTTTGTGTACCACTCGCATTGCTTCCGCATACGCTTTGTCATTCGTTGTCCTGTGCTCAGCTTTCCCTGAATAGCGTTTCTCAAGCGCATTAATTAGCGCTTGTTCCTTCATGGAAGCATTCATCATTAGTGATTTGGCTTGCTGCATAATTTCCAAAGCCTGTGGCTCTTCATTCGGCTCCATCATGGCATTGATATTAGGACCAAGCACTAGTGCCTGCCCCCAATAAGCCATCGCAAGCCCGGGATCAAGCCGTGCCGCTTCGCGAAATGCACGGCGCGCCTCGGCATGATTGAATGCGTACGCGAGATTGAGACCCTGATTGATATATTGCTGCGCTAACGGATTGCGTGTGCTGACAGGAAATGTGTGCTTGCCCAAGTTATGTAGTCTGGGTAAAAGCTGACCATCAGAGCCCGGCTTATGTGCCGCATCGGACTGCATGATATGCGGATCGCCGCCCTGCGAGGCTGTGGAAGCCTCGTGTTTGTGAGTTGCAGTTATCGCTTCAGCCGCGGCAAATGATTCTAAGATGCTTGCCGCAGCTAACAACAACATTGATAGCATAGAGAAAACAGTACGTAAGTACATAAATATTACCTCCTAAGACTATTCATTATCATGATCGATAGAAATTTTCCGGTTCTATTCCGCCGTGGTTGGATCAATCACGGATTTAACTTGAGAAACACGGTTAGCGGGAAAATCACCTTGCTCGGCATGCGCTCTGATGGCGGCTTCATCGGGCGCAATATAAATACAATAGACCTTATCCTCCGTCACATAGCTTTCCAGCCACTGAACTCGAGGACCCATCTTGTTCAGGATACCGCATGATTTTTGCGAAATGACTTGCAGCTCTTGTTGTGTCAATGAACCTGCTCCCGGAATTTCACGTTCGATAATATATTTTGGCATTTTCTATCTCCTATAAAATTAAATTGAAAATTAAAAAAGAATGACCGGTCGTCTATTAATCAGTTAAAAAATAATTAAGCTTTAAAATAATCTTCCAATAAATTCCGGCAACATTGCTTAATTGGTGCCGAAGATTTTTCTATTTGCATGCGCAATAAAGCTCCTTGCCAGGTATTTATCAACAAATCAGCCATTTCTGCGGCTGATTTGTCCAATCGTACCGTACCTTGCTGCTGCGCTTGAGCCAATCCGGATTGCAACAAGTCGCGGTAACGCCTGACTGCCGATTGCAAGGATTGTTGGCAAATACTGCTGCTACTGCCGATTTCTCCCATCAGATTGCCCAACAAGCACCCCCCCTTAAATTCATTTTTTTCAAGCTCTACGGTAAGCTCGTCAAAATAACATTTGAGTGCACCGAGTGCATCTGTATCGGATTTGCTCAAATGTGCGGATAACTGTGCAATAAATGGATTTATATAGTGATGAACAACTTCGGCACAATAATCCTCCTTACTACCAAAGTAATTATAAAAAGAACCTTTCGGAACACCCACGGCATCGAGAATTTCCTGTAATCCGGTGCCGTGATAACCTTGGTTCATAAAAAAGGCGACACCTTGGTTGAGCAAATTTTCTTTATTAAATTCTTTTTTAGTTGGCTTTGGCATGAAAGGATAATACGACCGGTTGTCTTAATAGTCAATAAAATTATATGTATAAAACGCGTATAAGAAAACAATGTGTGTTTTATTGCGCGTGAGATCAATAGATAAGATTTGATCTCGACAAAAAAGCAGTCTGATATTCTTACGCTCGATCAGGATCATGACTAGCATAGCGTTAAGATAGTTAAAATTATCAAATCATTTTCTTTCCTATCCACGACATTACACTGGCGAGTGCTGCCGGTAAATGTTCTGGTTGTGTACCGCCAGCTTGTGCCATATCGGGTCGACCACCACCTTTACCACCAACTTGCTGTGCGACAAAATTAACCAGTTCGCCCGCTTTGATCTGGTTGGTGAGATCTGCGCTGACACCGGCGATCAGCGTGACTTTTCCATCCGTAACGGCGCTCAACACGATGGCGCAGGTTTTCAACTTCGCTTTGAGTTGATCCAATGTTTCACGCATGGTTTTGAGATCAGCATTTTCCAAATTGGCGGTCAGTACCTTGATACCTTTAATTTCCTGAGCTTGCACTGCCAGTTCGTCACCTTGCGAGCTGGCAAGCTTGGTTTTTAATCGCGCCAATTCCTTTTCAGCCTGCCGTACGTTTTCAATGATTTGAGAAATTTTATGCGTGACTTCCTGCGGATTGGTTTTTAGCGTTTGCGCTATTTCCAGTAATTGCGCTTCACGTTGCTGCACGTATTCGACCGCCGCTTTTCCGGTGACTGCCTCTACCCGGCGAATACCTGCAGCCACACCGGATTCCGTTACAATTTTGAACAAGCCGATTTGTCCGATTTGCGCAACATGCGTACCCCCGCATAATTCCGTGGAAAACTCACCCATACCGATGACACGCACGACATCGGAATATTTTTCACCAAACAATGCCATGGCACCACGCTTAATAGCATCATCATATTTCATCGTAGAGGCTTCAACCACCCAGTTATTGCGAATTTGTTCGTTGACCAGGCGTTCGGTTTCACGAATCTCGTCGGTTCGCACCGGTTCATTGTGCGAAAAATCGAAACGCAGACGATCGGAATCGACTAGTGAACCTTTTTGCGTAACATGCGTGCCCAGTACTTTGCGTAACGCAGCATGCAACAGATGGGTAGCTGAATGATTATTGGCCGTGCTGGTACGTGCGAGTGGATTGACCCGAGCCAGCACATTATCCTTGATCACCAACCGGCCGCTGCGCAATAAACCTTTATGACCGAACACACCAGCCTGTATCTTTTGCGTATCTGTCACGGCAAAGGTGCCATTAGCCGCCAGCAGCTCACCGCAATCTCCCACTTGTCCACCGGATTCAGCATAAAAAGGTGTCTGATCTAGCACAACAACCGCTTCATCACCCGCTTCAATAAAATCGACTGCGCTGCCTTGCTTGTAAATCGCCAAAACTTGTCCTTCATGCTGCAAGGTTTCGTATCCATAAAACGTTGTTTGGCTGCCTGTATAGTCAATGCCTTCCTGCATAGTGAATTTGTTGGCTGCCCGTGCTTGTTCACGTTGCCGCGCCATGGCTTGCTCAAAACCGGCATGATCGACAGTGATACCGCGTTCACGCGCAATGTCAGCAGTCAGATCAAGCGGAAACCCAAACGTATCGTATAAACGGAACGCAGTTTCACCATCAAGAACTTTAATTTTGTGGCACAAGGCATCTTCCAGAACTTGCATGCCGTGCTCCAGCGTTTCCGCAAAACGCTCTTCTTCCTGCTGCAACACTGCTGCGACACGAGTTTTAGCTGCAACCAGTTCCGGATAAGCCTGCCCCATGACTTGACTTAAAGCTTCCACCAGTTGATAAAAAAAAGGTTGTTTTTGTCCCAACCGATAACCGTGACGAATGGCGCGACGGATGATGCGCCGTAACACATAACCACGGCCTTCGCTGCCGGGAATGACACCATCGGTAATTAAAAATGAGCAGGCGCGGATATGATCGGCAATTACTTTTAAGGAATTATCCGCAAGATTTTGTGTGTTGGTAGCGCGAGCTGCCGCTTTGATCAGGCTCTGGAATAAATCGATATCATAATTGCTGTGCACATGCTGCATGACTGCTGAGATTCGCTCTAATCCCATGCCGGTGTCCACCGATGGTTTGGGCAGAGGATGAAGCGTACCATTGCTGTCACGGTTATATTGCATAAATACCAAATTCCAGATTTCAATGTAGCGATCGCCATCAGCATCAGCGGAGCCCGGCGGCCCCCCTTGAACTTCCGCACCATGGTCGTAAAAAATCTCGGAGCAGGGCCCGCATGGACCGGTATCACCCATCTGCCAGAAATTATCCATCGTGGCTATGCGCACCACTCGAGAACCATCGACACCGACCTCATTAAGCCAGATGTCGGCTGCTTCATTATCCTCCGCAAAAACAGTGACCCATAGCTTTTCGCGCGGAATATTTAATGACTGGGTCAAAAAATCCCAAGCAAATAAAATGGCATTACGCTTGAAATAGTCGCCAAAACTGAAATTTCCCAGCATTTCGAAAAACGTATGATGCCGCGCAGTGTACCCGACATTTTCCAAATCATTATGTTTACCGCCAGCACGCACGCACCGTTGGGAACTGGCTGCTCGCACATAAGGTCTTTTGTCTTGACCGAGAAATACATCCTTGAATTGCACCATACCTGCGTTGGTAAACAACAAAGTTGGATCATTGCTTGGCACCAACGGACTGGACGCTACAATGGTGTGCCCGTGAGATTCAAAAAATTCAAGAAACTTCTGCCTGATCTCGTTGCTTTTCATATTTCTTGCTGCTGCTCGTATCGTTCCAGCTCAATAGCCACCAAACCCAATGCTTCGCCGTTAATAATCGCCAAGCTTTTAATTCTGACCCGAACGATAAATTCTTCATTCATTCGAGGCAAGTCCGATTCCGTCAAAACCATAATTTCCCCCGTTGCATCTTCCAGCATATAGGATTTTAGATCGATCAGTGGCAGGCGTGTAGGATTTTTCGCAATACCTCTCAACCGAACTTCTTTGCCATCAAAATTCACAGGAGAAGTATTAATTGCATCAATAGGTACAATCTTATCTGCAGCACTATTGACTGGATGAACTATCAACAGGACCGCCAGCATGAATATCATTTGCGTGAGCAAATTTTTCATAGGCTCTCCTCGTTAGCTTGTGACAGAACTTGTCGTATTATTTCCATTGAAAACCCTCTGCTCAGCATAAATCGCACTTGTTTGCCGCGTTCTTCTCTACTCCCGGGTGACCTGCCAAATTTCTTTTGCCAAACTTTAACGGCTGTATCGAACTCGGTTTGCTTGAGGTATGGCAATACGCTGCCAATCAAGTGCTCATCAATACCTTTTTCCTTGAGCTCGTAAACAATACGCTGACTGCCAAAACGGGATCTGCGCACACGAGCAATTTGTTCAGCAGCCCGCTCAGCCGATAAAAAACCATTTTGTTCCAGCTTATCCAGTACGGTTGATAGTGCTTCTGAAGCGCATGAACGTGCATAAACGGAAAGTTTTTGTTCCAGCTCACGGCGGGAATATTCACGTTGCGCCAGATAACGCAGGGCACGCATTTCTAAGGATGATCGGCTATCCACCAAGTTTATTTCTCTTTTTCAGTTTTTTCCTTTGAAGGATTATTTGGGTCGGCAATGCCTACAATCGCACGGATTTTTTGCTCAATCTCCTCAGCAATTTCTTTATGTTCTTTCAGATAGTCACGTGCATTATCTTTGCCTTGGCCGATTTTCTCACCCTTATAAGCATACCAAGCACCTGATTTGTCAATGAGCTTATGCAGCACGCCTAACTCAATGATTTCACTTTCCCGCGAAATACCTTCGCCATACAGGATGTCAAAGTCGGCTTGTTTAAATGGTGGAGCCACCTTATTTTTCACCACTTTCACGCGTGTCTCATTACCAATGACTTCCTCACCTTTTTTGATCGAACCTGTGCGGCGGATATCTAAGCGAACCGAAGCATAAAATTTCAATGCATTACCGCCGGTAGTCGTCTCAGGGTTACCAAACATTACGCCAATTTTCATGCGAATCTGATTAATGAAAATGACCATGGTATTGCTGCGTTTGATATTAGCCGTCAATTTACGCAAAGCTTGCGACATCAATCGCGCTTGTAATCCCATCTGCGGATCACCCATATCACCCTCAATTTCGGCCCGCGGTGTCAGCGCTGCGACCGAATCCACTACGATAATGTCAACCGACCCGGAGCGCACCAGCATATCTGCGATTTCCAAAGCTTGTTCGCCATTATCCGGTTGCGATATCAATAATTCTTGGACATTAACACCGATTTTCTGCGCATACTGCGGATCCAGTGCGTGCTCTGCGTCAATAAATGCTGCCGTTCCGCCTAATTTTTGCATTTCCGCAATAACCTGCAATGTCAACGTAGTCTTGCCAGATGATTCGGGGCCGTAAATCTCGATAATCCGACCTCGCGGCAATCCACCCACTCCCAATGCGATATCAAGGCCTAACGAACCAGTAGAAACCACCTGGATATCATAGGCAACGTCATTAGCACCCAGCCGCATAATTGAGCCTTTGCCAAATTGCTTCTCTATTTGGGCTAATGCAACATCAAGCGCTTTACTTCTATTTTCGTCCATGATTTTTCCTGTTAAGAGTCGATCGAATTATCGCATAACCTGTACTGCATTTTTGTAACTTGTTATAAAGCTACTTAACTTCATTAAAATTGCTATAGTAAAAAACTCGAGTATCTGCTTTGCCTGCGATATAATTACAAAGATGTTATAAAACAGGGAAAAGGCAGATATAAGCTTGTTACTTATATGCAATGAATTTTGATTGGCAACAAAAGGGAGAATAGCTATCCGAGTCATTTTATTAGGAGGTCCTGGTGCCGGAAAAGGTACGCAGGCCAATTATATTAAGGAACATTTTGGCATTCCACAAATTTCTACTGGTGACATGTTACGTAATGCCGTAAAAGCCGGCAGTGAATTGGGTATCATGGCAAAAAAAATTATGGAATCCGGTGGATTGGTTTCTGATGACATTATTATTAACTTAGTCAAAGAGCGTATTGCACAACCAGATTGTGCAAATGGTTTTTTGTTTGATGGTTTTCCGCGCACAATTCCGCAAGCTGATGCGATGAAAGCGGCGAACGTACAGATTGATTTTGTGGTTGAAATTGATGTTGCAGATACCGAAATTGTTAAGCGTATGTCTGGCCGCAGAGTGCATCCAGCATCCGGTCGCACTTATCATATTGATTTTAATCCACCCAAAGTAGACGGTCAGGATGATGTCACCGGTGAACCATTGATTCAGCGTGATGATGATAAGGAAGAAACGGTTAGCAAGCGATTAGAAGTTTATCATGAACAAACTGAGCCTTTGATTGGCTATTACTCGAAGTGGTCGGCCCAAAATGGCAATGGCGCTCCTCGCTATGTCAAAATAGCGGGCATAGGAACAGTTGAAGAAATACGTGACCTGATTTTTGCTGCATTAAAATAAATAATCAGTTTCATTCTGAGACTCACAGAATAATTTGAAACTCAGGACAGCGGTTGCTTGTGCCTGAGTTTTTGTACGCACGGATAATCAGAATCAGCATTCAGATAACTTATACAATTTATTCAATCAGGAGAAAAAAATGGCAATGAAGAACGCATTTTATGCTCAATCCGGTGGTGTTACAGCTGTTATTAACGCATCTGCTGCAGGTGTTTTAGAAACAGCGCGTCAGCATCCCGACAAAATTGGCACCATATATGCCGGGCGCAACGGCATTATTGGTGCATTAACCGAAGATTTAATTGATACCAGTGCTGACTCGGCAACCGCAATAGCTGGATTGCGCCATACCCCATCAGGTGCTTTCGGATCGTGCCGCTACAAATTAAAAAGCTTGGAACAAAATCGGCGTGAATACGAACGTCTGATTGAAGTGTTCAAGGCACATAATATTGGTTATTTTTTTTACAACGGCGGCGGTGACTCTGCGGATACTTGCCTTAAAGTTTCGCAATTATCGGATACGCTGGGCTACCCGCTACAAGCCATCCATGTTCCTAAAACAGTGGATAACGATTTACCCATTACGGATTGCTGTCCGGGCTTCGGTTCAGTTGCGAAGTACATTGCAGTATCCACGCGTGAAGCCAGCTTTGATGTGGCAAGTATGTCCAAAACTTCGACTAAAGTGTTCGTACTCGAAGTAATGGGTCGACATGCGGGATGGATCGCTGCTGCAGGAGGATTGGCTTCTAGTCCTGATTGTGAAATTCCCATTATCATTTTATTCCCGGAAATTACCTTCAATAAAGAAAAATTCCTTGCCAAAGTAGATCGGTGCGTCAAAGAATACGGCTATTGTTCAGTTGTGGTATCGGAAGGCGTCAAGGGAGACGATGGTAATTTTCTCTCTGATCAAGGCTTACGCGATGCTTTTGGTCATGCACAACTGGGCGGTGTTGCACCAGTTGTCGCAAATATCATCAAAGACGGGTTGGGATTGAAATACCACTGGGGTGTTGCCGATTACCTGCAACGCGCTGCACGCCACATTGCTTCTAAAACTGATGTGGAACAAGCTTATGCAATGGGTAAAGCTGCAGTGGAATATGCAATTGCCGGACATAATTCGGTAATGCCAACAATTGTGCGTCAATCCAATGCACCGTACCGCTGGACCGTAGGTATGGCTCAACTTTCAAATGTTGCTAACGTTGAGAAAATGATGCCTGCTGATTTTATTAGTGAAGATGGCTTTGGTATTAGTCAAGCATGTCGCGAATATTTGGCACCACTTATTGAAGGTGAAGATTATCCACCGTATAAAAATGGCTTACCCGATTATGTTCGCTTAAAAAATGTTGCAGTTGAGAAAAAACTTGAAGAATTCAAGATCTAATTTAATACATCGGATTTGAAAGTACTAAGTGTTGTAATGAAGTCAAACAACCTTAACCGAATTAATCCGCAATCTAAATTTAATGAATATTTGATACATTCAAGTAACAAGAACATATAAAATACGCCTTGATTGTATTTTGATTTTGGACAAGTCTTTAATAATGTGGAATTATTAGGCCAAGTTCTACATGTTATTTTGTATGGTCTGACTTTAATTGGAGTTCTCTATGGCTAGTGGTTTTGTTATCGCAATTGTTAGTGCGATTGTGGCCCTGATATTCAGTGGTATATGGATTAAGGGTATTTTTGATCAATCTACAGGCAACCAGCGTATGCAAGAAATTGCAAAAGCTATTCAAGAGGGTGCCTCTGCATATCTAAAACGTCAATACATGACGATTGGAATGGTAGGTGCTGTTCTGTTTTTTGCACTTTGGATAGCATTAGGTTGGGATACGGCTATTGGTTTCGCGCTGGGTGCAGTTCTCTCTGGTGCCGCCGGTTTTCTGGGAATGACTGTATCGGTTCAATCGAATGTACGTACTGCCCAAGCAGCAAGCATTGGATTAAATGAAGCACTTGCGATTGCTTTTCGGGGTGGTGCGGTAACTGGCATGCTGGTTGTCGGATTAGGTTTGCTTGGTGTAGCCGGCTACTGTGCCATGTTATTTAACAGCGCCGATGCCAACCAGGCCGTCAGTGACATCATCAAACCTTTGGTGGGGTTTGCATTTGGCGGATCGTTGATTTCCATTTTTGCTCGGTTAGGCGGTGGTATTTTCACCAAGGGTGCTGACGTTGGCGCAGATTTAGTGGGTAAAGTAGAAGCCGGTATTCCGGAAGATGATCCCCGCAATCCAGCGGTTATTGCTGATAATGTGGGTGATAACGTAGGCGATTGTGCCGGTATGGCAGCTGATCTGTTTGAAACCTACGCTGTTACCATCATCGCTACGATGATTTTAGGCGCGCTACTATTCACAACAAATGCTCTTGATGCTGTTATTTATCCGTTAATGTTGGGTGCGGTTTCTATCGTTGCATCAATTATCGGTTGCTATTATGTCAAGATGCGTGAAGGTGGCAAAATTATGAATGCACTCTATCGCGGACTGGCTGTAGCAGGTGGTATTGCATTACTTGCTTATCTTCCTGTTACCGTTTGGTTTATGAGTGGAATGTCGCTTGACATCGATGGCACTGAAGTAGCGGGTGGCATGCTGGTCATGCGCGTATTCCTGGCAGCGGCGATCGGATTGATACTAACCGGACTCATGGTAGTCATTACCGAATACTACACCTCTACGGATTTTCCGCCGGTTCAACATGTAGCCGAAGCATCAACCACAGGACATGCAACTAACATTATTGCTGGTTTGGGCGTTTCAATGCGCGCAACCGCAGCACCAGTATTAGCTGTTTGTATCAGTATACTGTTAGCTTATGCGCTGGCAGGCTTATACGGTATCGCGATTGCTGCTACATCCATGTTATCGATGACCGGTATTATCGTTGCATTGGATGCATATGGTCCAATTACAGATAACGCTGGTGGTATCGCCGAAATGTCTGAAATGCCTGATTCAGTGCGTGCAATTACTGATCCGTTGGATGCCGTAGGTAACACCACTAAAGCCGTTACCAAAGGCTACGCAATCGGTTCTGCTGGCCTGGCCGCCTTGGTCTTATTTGCTGATTATACCCATGCACTCGAACATGCCGGACACTCAATAACCTTTGATCTATCGAATCATATGGTTATTATCGGATTGTTTATCGGCGGGATGATTCCTTACTTATTTGGTGCCATGTCAATGGAAGCCGTCGGACGTGCTGCAGGATCAGTAGTGATCGAAGTGCGTCGCCAATTCAAAGAAATTCCTGGCATTATGGAAGGCACAGCAAAACCAGATTATTCACGTGCAGTCGACATGTTGACTAAAGCAGCAATCAAAGAAATGATGGTTCCTTCTTTACTGCCTGTACTCATTCCATTGTTAGTGGGTGTGATTCTAGGTCCACAAGCGTTGGGCGGTGTATTAATGGGTTCTATCGTAACCGGACTGTTTGTCGCAATTTCTATGACAACCGGTGGCGGTGCTTGGGATAATGCCAAGAAACACATTGAAGATGGTCACTTTGGCGGCAAAGGCAGTGAAGCTCACAAAGCCTCTGTAACTGGTGATACTGTGGGTGATCCTTACAAAGACACCGCAGGCCCAGCAATTAACCCATTGATCAAGATTATTAACATCGTGGCATTATTGATAATTCCGCTGCTATAAATAATCTTTCCAGTAACAAAAAAGCACATCAAATGGTGTGCTTTTTTATTTTCAGATGAATTTATGAGCAGTTGTTCTCCACCATTTCAGTCAATCGTGCAACATCAAGAATATGAATCTCATGATCCTTGTTACATTGGATGATTTTCTCTTTTTTTAACGCATTGATCTCACGCGTCACAGCCTCACGGTGCGTACCAATCAAATTAGCCAATTCCACATGTGTCGGTGCCGAGGAAATAATCGCTTGATTATTCGATATAACAGATTTTGTATGAGCAAGATGTAATAACTTGGCGCGCACACGATTTGGTACTTTCAAAGTATCCGACTCTATAACTCGCTCAGTCAAACGACGAATTTGTCCCGTTAATCTCTGCAAAATAGCAGCAGCAATTTGCCGATTGGTAAAAATCAATTCCTGGAAAGCTGATGAAGAAATAGATGCCAATAATGAACTGCTTTTGGCAACAACTGAAGCAGACCGTGATTGACCATCAATCGCCGTCAATTCACCGAATATCTCGCCTACCGGCAGATCGCATAAAATCACTTCCTTGCCGCTCATCGAATAATAATTCACACGCACCTCCCCTTGCGTAATCAAGAAAACACTATTGGAATGGTCATGATATCTAACAATTTCTTCACCTTCTTCATAGCGATGCCAATGACAAACTTGAGCAATCGCTTCCAAGTTTAATAAGGATAAGTTCTT
>CADEDJ010000037.1:0-3819 GCA_902826055.1 uncultured Nitrosomonas sp.
ATTAAATAACGCTGATGAAATCGACCGTTTATTTAATAAATGTGAGCTTTAGTTTTTTTCCAATCAAAACGCGACTTCGGTAGCGTTTTTTGCTTCAATCATCAAATCAAATAATTTTCACTTATCACATTGATTTATCTAATCTAATGGAATTAGATTTTTTGATATCTGAGAAATGTATTAAAAAAGTATGGTTATTTAACATTTGGTCTATAGAACTTCAAATTTATAATTGTGAATATATTGTAAATAAAGTGTGAACTTTTTGTGAATTTTTGTATCATATGGATACAAAGCTTTTGAACAATATTGATAAACATTTATGAAGGAGATTATTATGAAAACAGGTCAAATATTTGCAATATCAGCGATAGTAATTAGTGCTATATTTTTTGGTGTTTTATCGGTATTCGACTTACCACATTCAGTTATGGATTGGGTTATTTCTGATGTTATCCTCGGCATCATTCTTTATTTGAGCTATCTTGCGATTGTTATGGTGTACGGTCCTTCCAGAAAAACTCGTCATCAAAACTAAGAAGTAATGATTTTAAGCGGGTTCAATGTATATGCTACATTGAACCCACCTGAATTTTGAAGAACTCCCTTCCAGAAGAAAGACCTCAAATAAAAAGCATGTCACTTGAAAATGGAGAAATGTTATATGCTTTTAAATCGCGCGATTGGATGATCAAGCCAATAAACAAGTCCTAGGGCATTCAGTCGAACATCAGATCGAAGTAAGTCATCAATATCGGGTTTTGGCATCAGACAACCATGTTCATCTAATCGATTTATTAGAAGCTTGTACAAGGATTCTGAAATGAATGATTGACGATCAATTTCAATATCTTTCGCCCGCAGTGCGATTTCAACATGTGCGTTGATTAGGTCATGCATTGATTTGGCATGATTAACTAGGTGGCCAATGCGGCTGTAGTGGGTAAGAAACGCGTAATCCGGTTCGTAACTCATGATGCGGTCTATAGAGGCATGCGCCGCATCAGGATCAAACTGAACCGGTGAAGTCGTAGGAAACACGAACTCCATGCCATTAACATCAAATTCCCGGTATGAAACACCAAATGTATCGCCAGTAAAAAACGACCGACTCACTTCATCATAAATGCAATTATGATGACGCGCATGTCCGGGGGTATCGAGAAAAAGCAATGAACGTCCATTGAGATCAATGCGGCTTTCGTCATGAGCTTCAATAATTCGCTCGGCGTCAATTGGGTAAATTTCACCATAAACACGTTTAAATTCTGCTTCTCCATAAACACTCATGGCACCGGCAACAAGCCTTGCAGGATTTGCCATATGACTTGCGCCGCGAGGGTGAACAACTAATTTTGCATTAGGGAAAAGCCGCATGCATTCACTCGCCCCTCCGGCATGATCAAGATGAATATGCGTCAATATGACGTAGGCAATATCTTCAACTGCAAGATTTTTTTGCTGAAGTACTTCGATCACACCCGGAATCGAAAAAGCGGTACCGGTATCGATCAAGGCAGCCGTGCCCTTTTCGACTAGTAAGTGAATGGCTGCCCGCTTAGGGCGATGAAATTGCGCATCAATGGCACTGATACCATGCTCAAAATCAATGACTAGTGGTGGTGATAACATATATGGAATTAAGTTGGAAGCGTTTATAAAATTAGTGATAGTGGCTGTTGCATTATTGCGCCGGGTTTTTTAATTGTTCGAGAATTGCTGGGTTTTCGAGAGTTGAAATATCTTGAGTTATTTCCTCACCTTTAGCGAGCGTTCGCAGCAAACGGCGCATGATTTTACCAGATCGAGTTTTGGGTAGATTTTCCCCAAAGCGAATTTCTTCAGGTTTAGCGATCGGTCCAATCTCTTTAGCTACCCATTCTCGTAACACATTTGTAATTTCATCAGCCTCTTTTTCATGCGGATATTGACCTTTTAGTACCACGAATGCAACGACAGCTTCACCCTTAATTTCATGCGGCTTACCTACCACAGCTGCTTCCGCAACAAGCGGATGAGCCACTAATGCGGATTCAATTTCCATCGTTCCCAATCGATGTCCGGATACATTCAAAACATCATCAATGCGCCCCATGATCCAGAAATATCCATCACAATCACAATACGCTGAATCGCCCGCGAGGTAATAGTTTCCGTGTCCAATCTCTTCCGGAAAATAAGTTTTCTTGAATCGTTCCGTATCACCCCATAGTGTACGAATCTGTGAAGGGAAAGGCTTCTTGATGACCAAGAAACCACCCTTGCCATTTTCCACGTCATGGCCCGCTTCATCGACAACCGATGCAAAAATTCCAGGTAGCGGAAAAGTGCATGAACCTGGTTTAAGCCCTACAGCACCTGGCATGGGGGCGATCATATGACAACCCGTTTCTGTTTGCCACCAAGTATCAACTATAGGGCAGCGCGATTGCCCCACCTTTTCATAAAACCACATCCACGCTTCTGGATTAATCGGCTCGCCCACTGAACCCAATAACCGTAATGACGATAAATCATATTGCGCAGGCAAATCTGCCCCCAATTTGATCAATGAGCGGATTGCGGTAGGTGCCGTATAAAAAGTTGTAACTTTGTGTTTTTGAATAATTTCCCAGAAACGCCCGGCATTAGGATAAGTAGGAATTCCTTCAAAAATCACTTGCGTAGCACCCATCGCAAGTGGTCCATAACACACATAACTATGCCCGGTAATCCAACCTACATCTGCTGTGCACCAAAAAATATCAGTCGGTTGATAATCAAAAATCCATTGCATGCTCACTTTTGTTCCCAGCAAGTAACCCGCACTGGAATGCTGAACACCTTTAGGCTTACCTGTTGATCCGGAAGTATAAAGTGTAAATAACGGATGCTCGGCGTTAATCCATTCCGGCTCACACTGAGTACTCACATCGCGAATAATTTCATGCCACCAAACATCACGTGGCGCTTCAAAAGAAACTTGCGCACCAGTTCTTCTATACACCACCACACGCTTTACCGATTCGGTATCGCCCATACTCATGGCTTCATCAACAGTTGCTTTAAGAGCGTTATGCTTACCTCCGCGTACTTGTTCATCCGCTGTAATGATTGCTGCAGCCTTTGCATCGACGATTCGCTCATGCAAGCTTTTAGCAGAAAATCCCCCAAATACTACGGAATGTATCGCGCCGATACGTGCACAGGCTTGCATGGCAACTACTGCTTCAATGCGCATCGGCATATAAATGATAACGCGATCGCCTTTTTTTATATTTTGTAATTTCAGCGCATTGGCGAACTGGCAAACGTGTTGATGAAGTTCACGATAACTGCAACGTATGACTTCTCCATCATCAGATTCAAAAATAATGGCAACTTTGTTTGCTTGCGTTGACAAGTGCCGATCAAGACAATTGTAAGAAACATTTAATTCACCATCGCCAAACCATTTGTAAAATGGCGGTGTTCGGTCATCCAAAATTTGTGTAAAAGGTTGATGCCAGAGAATCTGTTCTTTTGCTTGTTTTGCCCAAAAACCTTGAAAATCCTGTTCTGCTTCCGCGCATAATGCGTGATATCTTTCAATATTAGGAATGTTTGCTTTTTTGGCAAACTCGTTAGAAGGCAAAAAAACACGCGTCTCGTTTAAAACAGATTCAATAATTGACATGCAATTCTCTCCTTTTATTACTCTCTTCTGATCAAAAATGAATTTATAAAGATTGTATCATTGGGTGATGTTCATCATTAAATCTCAACATAGGATTTATAAGCATAATTTGATTACTTAAAAAATAATCACTAATGAAGAGTAAAGAAACCAAAGAAACACTA